>DASRIK010000043.1:0-2796 GCA_035650035.1 Burkholderiales bacterium
CCCGACGAGATCGCCGAGGGCGCGATCGGCGCGGCGGAGGCCGGCGCCTCTATCCTGCATCTCCATGCGCGGGACCCGAGGGACGGCCGGCCCACCCCCGATCCGAAGGTCTTCATGCAGTTCCTGCCGAAGATCAAGGAAGCGACCGACGCCGTCATCAACATCACCACCGGCGGCGGTCACAACATGACCGTGCAGGAGCGACTCGCGGCGCCGCTTCTTGCGAAACCCGAAGTCTGCTCGCTCAACATGGGCTCGATGAATTTCGGGCTGTACCCGGCGCTCGAGAAACGCCGTGAGTGGAAGTACGACTGGGAGCCGCAATACCTCGAAGCGAGCCGTGACTTCATCTTCCGCAATACGTTCAGGGACATCGAGTATTCGCTGAAGCACCTCGGCGACGAATGCGGAACACGCTTCGAGTTCGAGTGCTATGACGTCGGGCACCTGTACAACCTCGCGCACTTCCTCGAGCGCAAGCTCGTCAAGCCGCCGTTATTCGTGCAGACGATCTTCGGCATCCTCGGCGGAATCGGTCCCGAGCCCGAGAACCTCATGCACATGAAGCAGACCGCCGACCGGCTCTTCGGCGATCAGTACCTCTGGTCGATTCTCGGCGCAGGGCGCCACCAGATGAAGCTTGTCACGATGGGCGCGCTCATGGGCGGCAACGTGCGCGTCGGTCTCGAGGACAGCATCTACGTCGGCAAAGGCGCGCTTGCGAAGAGCAATGCCGAGCAGGTCTCGAAAATCCGCCGCATCCTCGAAGAGCTCTCGCTCGAGATCGCGACGCCCGCGGAGACGCGCAGGATGCTGCATCTCAAAGGCGCGGCCAACGTCGCGTTCTAGGAAAGGAGCGCCACATGACGCCCCGAATGAAAGCCGTGCAACATGGGATCGTTTCGGCCCTGGCGTGCCTTGCAATGACAGTTGCGGGGACAGCGTCGGCCCAGTGGACGCCCGCGAAGCCGATCCGGGTGATCGTGCCGAGCTCCGCGGGGGGCAGCGCGGATGCCACGACGCGCGTCCTCGCCGACGGCGTGAGCAGGACGATCAGCCAGCGCGTCATCGTCGAGAACCGCGCCGGCGCGAGCGGCAACATCGGATCGGAAGTGGCGGCGCGTGCGGCGCCGGACGGCTATACCTGGCTCATGATCAACAACGCGCAGGCCGCGAACGTGAGTCTCTACAAGAACCTCACCTACGATCTTCTGCGCGATTTCGCACCGGTGACGCAGGTGGATTCGTCTCCGCACGTGATCGTGGTACACCCGACACTGCCAGTGAAGAACGTGAAGGAGCTGGTCGCCCTCGCCGGGCAGAAGCCGGGGCAGCTCGATTACGCGTCTGCGGGTCTGGGCACGGTCACGCATCTCGCCGCGGAGATCTTCAAGGCGCAGGCGGGTGTCGACATGCGGCACGTGCCTTACAAAGGCGGCGGTGAGTCGCTGACCTCGATCGTGTCCGGAGAGACGATCGTGTATTTCTCGCCGCTTCCGGTCGCCCTGTCGCACATGAGGAACGGGAGGATCCGGGGGCTCGGCCTTACTTCGAAGAAGCGCATGCCGCAGGTGCCCGACATCCCGACCGTGGCCGAGCAGGGCTACCCGCAGTACGAGTTCAACCTCTGGAACGGGCTTCTCGTGCCGGCGAAGACGCCGCGCGAGATCGTCGTGTCGATCCGGAATGCCGCCATCGCCGCGATGAAGGCGCCCGACGTGAGCAAGCGGATGTTCGAGATGACATCGCAGCCGGTCGGCAGCACGCCGGAAGAATTCGGGGCGTTTCTCAAGTCCGAGGTGGACAGCATCGCGGAGCTGGTGAAACGCCTCAAGCTCAGCGCCGAATAATCGGGGACTCAGGTCCCCGTAATCTCAGCGTTCGCGGACCAACCGCAGGATGTCTACTCTATTTTGAGGCTTAATCGCCGCCGCCTTGACGATACGCTCCGCGCTCTTGATACCATTGAGCGTTTGGAACTATCTGCTTTCTTTTATGGCAACGCCTCCCCTTCGTCGACGTGTCAAATTCTCCGATGTTGCTATCGGTGAACGGTTCTACGATCCAGTCAGCGCGGAATACTTCGTGAAACAAAGCGAAACCCTGGCAGCCATGGTCACCGGCATAGGTGACGGCACCATCGCCGACGAATTCGAAGCCGACGATCTCGTTGGCATCGACCTGCATTAGCGGTTCGCCGAGTGCATATAACCTACTCGTCGAAGCGATCCAGTCCAGTGACGCAGCACATCCAATACGGAAAGGACCTCCATGGCGGCCGTAACGAGTGAAATCAGCATTGGAATCGTAGCGACGAAAAAACCCCCGCGCTTCGAGATCGACCCGACGTGGCCGAAGCCTCTGCCCGAAGGCTGGATCAACGGCCAACTCCCGTGCGTGTGTGTCGACCACGACGACAATATCATCTGCACCAACCGCGGCGACATCACCAAGGAGGAAGAGGAGACGTGCATCAAGGCACCGGCTGTCCTCATTTTCAGCCAGGCGGGCGATCTGATCGATGCGTGGGGCGACTGGGATCTCCTGCCGCGTACCGTGCACAGCTGCTGCGTGGATGCCGACAACAACATCTGGATCACCGCGAATGGCGACGGCATGATCCAGAAGTACACGCACGATGGAAAACTGCTGCTGCAGATCGGCACAAAGGGCGTATTCGACACCTCCGACGGCACGCGCAACGGCACGCCGCTCAATTCGGGCCGTACCGCGTTCATCAAGCCTGCGGGCATCACGGTCGACCCCACCAACGGCGACGTCTATGTCGCCGACGGC
>DASRIK010000044.1:0-3363 GCA_035650035.1 Burkholderiales bacterium
GAGCGCGCGGTTGAGCTCGGCGTTGAGACGTGCGATCGTGCTTGGCGCCGTCGCCGCCGGAGCGACGAGTCCCCACCACGAATAGGCTTCGTAACCGGCAACGCCTTGCTCGGAAATCGTCGGAATGCTCGAGAGCTGGTCGAGCCTTTTGGCGCCCGAAGTGGCGATCACCTTGAGCTTTCCGGTCTCCGCAAGCTGTTTCAGGACCGAAGAATGGGTCGTCATGAAAACCTGCGTGCGGCCCGCGACCGTCTCCCAGACCATCTGTATGCCGGTGAACGGCACGTGCGCGAGCCGCATACCGCTGCGCGCCATCAACAGCTCCCAGGCGAGGTGGTGGGCCGAGGCGACTCCGGGCGTTCCGAAGTGAAGCCGCTCAGGCTCTTTCTTCGCGAGTGCGACGAGATCCTTGAACGTGCCGACCGGAAGTGCAGGCGTCGTGTAGACCGCGTACGGGCCGCGCTGAACTAAGCCGACGGCGGAAAATAGCCTCGTGGGATCGTAGCCGCCCGCAACGCTGTGTGGTGCGACCGCAAGGTTGGCGGCGACGCCGAGCATTATCGTATGTCCGTCTGGCGTTGCTTGTGCCACGCTGCGTGCGGCAATCGTCCCGGAAGCGCCGGGCCGGTTTACGACTACGAAGCCCGCGCCCAGACGCTGACTCATATGCGTTGCCAGCACGCGTCCGACCGCATCGGGCGCGCCGCCCGGCGATGTGGGGATCACCAGCATGATGGGGCGCGGCGCCGCGTCTGCGGCGTGAGCGACGCTGCGGTCCGGCGCAACCAGGAACATTGCGCTCGCGACAGCAACACTCACGACAAGACGGTTATACATCTGCAGCTCCTCATATGGCATGAATAGTAAGGAAGTACGCGGCTCGAGGTGAATCACAATCGAGCAACTTTTCTCCTGGTGAAAAGTCGCTAGAATCGCGTGAACAGGGGGGTGGACACGCGTGTACGCCCGGAAAGTGAAGACCATACGCGCGCTCGAGCGCGGCATCGACGTTCTTCTCGAGCTCGAGCGCGCCCGTGCGGCGACGTTGCACGAGCTGCACCTTCGAACCGCGCTGCCCAAGGCGACGCTTACCCGCATCCTCCTCACGCTCGAGCGCCGCGGTCTGGTGTGGCAGCGCGTCGCAGACACCAAGTACCGCCCGAGCCATTCACTGAAAGAGCGCGCGCGGCATATAGAAGAGGCAGACCGTATCGTCGAAGCCGCTTCGCCGCTGCTCGCGGCGCTCAGCGCGCGCACAGGTCTCGCTGCGCACGTCGCGCTTCCGCGCGACGAATGGATGGAAATGGCCGAGCTCATCCGCCCGAACGCGCCGCTAGCCGACACGCACTGGCGGGTCGGACGTAAAGTGAACATGCTGAAGTCCGGCCTCGGCCGTGCCTATCTTGCTTTCTCCAGTGCGGACGAGCGTGCCCGTGCGCTCGAGCGTCTGCGCCGCAGCGCCGAGCCCTCGAACCTCGACGCAGGCAACACCGCATGGGTCAAGCGCGTCCTGGACGAGACGCGCAAATGCGGCTACGGCGTGAGAGATCCATCGTTCGGCGGCGGCTACTTTCAGCCGATCACCGAATACGACGACAGGATGGCCGGCATGGCCGTGCCCGTGATTTGCGACGGACGCGTCGTGTGTTGCATCAACGTGCTGTGGCGTCGTCGCGCGGCAACCGCGGAGCAGATCGCAAAACGTTATCTGAAGGATTTGCGCGCAGTGGCGGATGAGATCGCGCGCCAGCTTACCGAGCGCAAATGACTGCGCCATTCCGCCATGAGCACCCGTCAGGGAAGCGCAGCCCAATAATAAGCAGGAAACGGAGTACGCGATGAAAAGGAACTTGCTTGCCGCCGCACTTGGGATTTCCGCGCTGTTTGGAGTGCCGTGCGCGACGGCGCATGCGCAAACCGCTTCGTCAGCTGCGATCCGCGACTATCCGACGAGGCCCGTACGCATGGTGGTCCCGTTCTCGCCGGGCGGCGGCAGCGATCTCATCGGACGCATCCTCGCGCAGGAGCTTTCTTCGGTCATCGGCCAGACGACACTCATCGACAACCGCACCGGCGCCGGCGGGCACATCGGTATCGAGATCGTGAGCCGCGCCAGTCCGGACGGCTATACGCTGCTCTTCGTGAACCAGACTATCGCGACGAATGAGATCATCCACGACAAGCTCAAGTACAGCGCGCCCCGCGACTTCGCGCCGATATCGAAAGTCGGAGAGTTCCATTTCATCCTGGCGGTGCATCCATCGCTGCCGGTCGGCTCGGTCCAGGAGCTGACTGCCTATGCGAAAGCCCGGCCCGGGAAACTCACGTATGCGTCGGGCGGACTCGGTGGCGTGCTGTACTTCGCCGCCGAAATGTACAAAATCCTCGCCGGCATCGACGTTACGCACGTGCCGTACCGGGGCGGAGGCGACGCGACCACGGCTGTCGTGGCGAACCAGGTGACAATGGTGTACACGTCCATGCCTTCAGGAATTCCGTACGTCAAATCCGGACGCCTGAAAGCCCTTGCGGTCAGCGGTGCGACGCGATCCGATCTTGCGCCGCAGCTTCCCACGATGGCGGAGGCCGGGGTCGCGGGTTACGAATTTTCGGCGTGGAACATGGCGCTCGCACCCGCGGGAACGCCAGGGCCGATCATGGAGCGGCTGCACAAAGCCGTTCTGCAGGCGCTCAGTGCCGAGGGCCTGCGCGAGAGCTTTTCCAAGATGGGGGTCAGTGCACGGGGTTCATCTGCACCTCAGGAAGCGCGAGCGCATCTGCTTGCGGAAATGGAGCGCTATCGCAAGATCGTGAAGGCAATCGGGCTGAAGCTTCAGTAGTCCGGCATAATGGGGAAAAACCGAGGAGAGAATGCCATGCAGATACTTGTCTGTTGCGTGATTGCGCTCGCGGTGACCGCCTTCGAAGCCGTGACGGCCGACGCCGCGGAGTCGACGTATCCAACCAAACCCGTTCGCATCATCGTTCCGTATCCGCCGGGCGAGGCGGCGGATGTGATCGCCCGCCTGCTCACGCCTGTCCTGAGCGAGCGCATGGGACAGCAGTTCGTGGTTGAAAACCGGCCCGGCGCGAGCGGCCAGCTCGGCCTGGGCTTGCTGAAGAATGCGACATCCGACGGCTACACGATCGGCATGGGGCAGGGCGGCAACATGTCGGTCGCGCCGCATACGTACAAAAGCGTGCCTTACGACGCACTGAAAGATTTTGCAGGCATCGCGCTGAACGCCACGAATTACCTCGCGGTTGTCGCGAATCCGAAAGTGCCCTTCAAGACCGCGACGGAAATGATCGCCTGGGCGAAAGCGAACCCCGGAAAGCTCACCGTCGCGACCAACGGCGAAG
>DASRIK010000045.1:0-2450 GCA_035650035.1 Burkholderiales bacterium
CGGACCCGCAAACGCCATTGCTGTGGGTGATTCGCGATCATCTCGGCCTCACCGGCACTAAATTCAGTTGCGGCATCGGGCAGTGCGGCGCGTGCACGTTGCATGTCGATGGTCAGCCGGTCCGATCCTGCAGCGTGCGCGCGCAAACCGCGATCGGCAAGAAAATCACCACGATCGAAGGAGTCTCGCCCGATGGCAGCCATCCGATCCAGGTTGCATGGAAGGAATTCGATACGCCTCAGTGCGGCTACTGCCAATCCGGCATGATCATGAGCGCGCTCGCCCTGTTGCAGCGACGCGCCAACCCGTCCGACGCCGATATCAACGCGGCGGTGACGAACGCTTGCCGCTGCGGCAGTTACCATCGCGTCCGGCAGGCGATTCACATGGCCGCCGACTTGATGAAAGCCGGGAGACCCAAATGAGCGAGAACGGGACATCCGAACTCAATCGTCGTGAGTTCCTCACGATGGTCGCCGCGGCACAAGGCGCCTTCATCCTTGGCTTCTCGGTTCCGCAGCAGGCGAACGGGCAAGATTCCGCCACGCCGGAGATCAATGCGTGGATCGTGATCTCACCGGATGACACCGTCACAATCCGGATCGCGCAGACGGAACTCGGCCAGGGAGTCTGGACCTCCAACGCTATGATGGTCGCCGAGGAGTTGCAGTGCGACTGGAGCAAGGTACGGCCGCAATACGCGTCCGCGAACCGCGACGCGCGAGAGCGGGCGCCGGAGTGGACTCTGAAAGTGATGGGCAATGGCGCCACCGATCCGAAAGGCGGCGGGGAACCCGGGTTCGGGAATCGCGATCGTACTGGTGTGGCGGGTATTCCGGACAGCCTCTATCGGCGCATGCGTACGAACGCGGCATCATCTGTTAAGGACGGCCGGTACTACCTGCAGCTTGCAGGCGCCGAAGCGCGCGAGAGATTGCTGCTGGCCGCCGCGGAACTCTGGAACGTGCCGGTGTCCGAACTGAGCGCGAAAGACAGCATCATCACGCATGCTGCCAGCAACCGCAGGACGACTTATGGACAGATCGCCGGCCGCGCCGCGCGAACGCCGCATCCGAGCCCGGAGAAAATTACGATCAAGTCGCCGGACCAGTGGACGCTCATGGGCACCGAGCGGAAGAACCTCGACGTGCCGGACAAGATCACGGGCAAGACCGTCTATGGGATCGACGTCCGCGTCCCGGGGATGAAATGGGCTGCGGTAAAGTCCTGCCCCGTCTATGGCGGCACCGTGAAGAGCTACAACTTCGACGCGATCCGGCAACTGCCGGGCGTGCGTTCTGCCGTGCAATTCCCGATTCCGGATCCGGCGCTGACCCGCGGCCGCATCTTCAGCGGCGGCGTCGCCATCATTGCCGACAGTTGGTACCAGGCGAAGACCGCGCTGGATCGCATGCCGATCGAGTGGGAAATTCCGCCGGAGCGCGCCGCGTTCAGCACGACCAACATGCGCGAGGCGCTGCTTGCATCGCTCGATCGGCCCGGCAGAGTGCGCGTCAATCAGGGCGACGTGGACGCCGCATTCGCGCGCGCCGCGAAAGTTGTCGAAGCAACCTACTCGACGCCGTATCTGCCGCGCGCGCGGATGGAGCCCGGCAACGCAACGGTGCTTGTCAGCAACGACCGCGTCGACATCTGGATCGGCGATCAGAGTCCGCAGGAAACACGCTTCAGCGCCTCGAAGATCACCGGCGTCCCCGAGCAGAACGTCTACGTGAACCTGTGTCACCTGGGCGGCGGTTTCGGCCGCAACGGAAACGGGCCGCAGGCGGAGCAGGCCATCATGATCGCGAACGCACACCGCGGCACGCCGATTCATCTGCTTTGGACCCGAGAAGAAGATTTCGTCGGCACAACCTATCGCGCCATGGGCATCGCGCGACTGAAAGCGGCTCTTGACGGCGAGGGCTGGCCGATCGCGCTCGAGGTGCGCACTGCGATGCAGGAAGACGGGTTCGGCCCGGAATCCTCGTTCGACGTGGCGTCGCGGTACCACGTGCCGAACTATCGCTTCTCGAACCATACGACGAAATTTCACGTTCCCGTCGGCACCCGGCGCGGCATCGGACAGGCCGCGCACGAGTTCTATCGCGAGAGCTTCATCAACGAACTCGCCCATGCCGCAGGCAAAGATCCGTATCGCTACCGGCGCGAGCTCATTTCCCGCACCAGCCTTCCTTATAAGGACGACATGATCCGGGCGCTCGATATCGCTGCGGAGATGTCGGGTTGGGGAAAGCCGCTGCCGCGCGGCACGGTTCGCGCTATCGCGCTCGAGGAAAGGGGCGCGGAAACGAATCGCATGGCGACCATCAGCGCCATGGTGCATACGGTCTCGGTCAGCCGCGACGGCAAGGTTCGCCTGCAGCGCGTCGATGTCGCGCATGAGACCGGCTTCCGACTGGTGAATCCGTTATCGGTGAAGAAACAGA
>DASRIK010000046.1:0-2873 GCA_035650035.1 Burkholderiales bacterium
GAGCTTGCGCGCCTCGGCCTTGGTCGCGAGTAGCTCGCTGACGTGGGTTTCCAGTGCTGACATCATAGCCCTCCTACCATTTGAGGTTGCGTCGCAGGCGGTAGCGCAGCCAGATCGCGAGGCCGTTCATCGCGAGCGTCATGACGACGAGCACAAAACCGGCAGCGGCGGCGTTGGCGTGGAACGCCGCCTCCGGGCGCGAGGTCCAGTTGAACATCTGGATCGGCATCACCGTGAAGGGCGACATCACCCAGTCGAACGAGAGGAACGGCGGCTCCGATTGCACCGGTGAGGGCGGCAAGAAGGCGATGAAGGTGAGCGCGCCGATCGTGATGATTGGTGCCGTCTCGCCGATGGCGCGCGCCATGCCGATGATGATGCCGGTCAGGATGCCGGCCGAGGAATAGGGCAGGATGTGGTAGCGCACCGTCTGCCACTGCGTCGCGCCGAGCGCGTACGAGCCTTCGCGGATCACCTGCGGGATGGAGCGGATCGCCTCGCGCGTGGCCACGATCACGACCGGCAGGATGAGGAGCGCGAGCGTCAGGCCGGCGGCAAGAATGCTTTGACCAAGTCCGAACTGGTAGACGAAAAGCCCGAGCGCGAGAAGGCCGTACACGATCGAAGGCACGCCCGCGAGGTTGGTGATGTTGATCTCGATGATGTCGGTGACCCAGTTCTTCGCCGCGTACTCCTCAAGGTAGACGCCGGCGGCGACGCCGAGCGGCACGGCGAAGCACGCGGTGGTCAGCATCACCAGCGTCGAGCCGACCCAGGCCGAGAGGATGCCGGCTTGCCCGGGGCGACGCGACGGATAGTTGGTGAAGAAATCCCATGACAGCCGTCCGAAGCCGTCGAGCGCCATGTCGACGAAGAGCGCCGTGAACGTCAGCACGCCGATCATCAGCGCGACCATGCCGCACAGCGCGAAGATGGCGTCCCAGCGCTTGCGCTTTTGAATGTCCTTTTTCTGAACTGCCGCGGGCATCTTCGCCATGCTAGTAAGCCTCGCGGAATCGCTTGCGCAGCACGTGGCCCGCGATGTTGCAGACGAGCGTAAACACAAGCAGCGTCAGCCCGGCGGCGAAAATGGTCTGATAGCCGATCGAGCCGTGTGGCAGGTCGCCGAGCGCGACCTGCACGATGAAGGCAGTGATAGTGGCCGCAGGCTCGAGCGGGTTGAAGGTGAGGTTCGGCTGCATTCCCGCCGCCACCGCGAGGATCATGGTCTCACCGACCGCGCGCGAGATCCCCAGTATGTATGCCGACGCGATGCCCGAGAACGCGGCCGGCACGACGACCTTGACCGCGGTCTGGAAGCGCGTCGCGCCCATCGCGTACGACCCTTCGCGCAGGCTCATCGGCACCGCACGCATCGCATCTTCGGAGATCGAGCTCACGTAGGGGATGATCATGATGCCCATCACGATGCCGGCCGAGAGCAGGTTGAAGCCAGGCAGCTCGGGGTAGATACGCTGCAGGAGCGGCGTGACGAAGAGGAGCGCGAAGTACCCGTAGACGATGGTCGGCACGCCGCCGAGGAGCTCGAGGAACGGCTTGGCGATCTCGCGCAGGCGAAACGGCGCGAACTCGGAGAGGTAGATCGCGATGATCGTGCCGAGCGGGATCGCGAGCGCGAGCGCGACGAACGAGCTCGTCAGCGTGCCCGAAAGCAGCACCATGATGCCGAAATGGGCGTCGTCGAAGAGCGGCGTCCACTGCGTGTCGGTGAGGAACTTCCCGATGGGCACTTCGCTGAAGAACACCACCGATTCCTTGACCAGGATGTAGACGATGCCGACGGTGGTGAAGACCGAGACCAACGCCGCGAAGAAAAGAACCAGCTCGATGATCTTCTCGCGCACCACGCGCGTGCGGCGACGCGAGAGGCGCTCGGCGCGGATTGCGGACTCGATGAGCGTGGGCTGTCCGGGCACGGCGGACATCGGCAAAGGCTCCGCGATTCTATAGAAAGAAAAACCCGCCGGGCGGATCGTGCGCGGCGGGTTCGTCAGGCGAATTCCTTTAGAGCTTGGCCTCGCGCCGGAGCAGCTCCTCGATCGTCACGCCGACCTCGGCGACGCCGCCGAACACCGTGCCTTTCTTTCCCTTCTGCACGTGCTCGAGCGCTGTCTTGTACGCCGAGTCCGGCAGCGGCACGTACTTCACTTCCTGCGCGAGCTTGGCGCCGTTCTTCATGTAGTACTCGACGAACTCCTTCACCTCCGGCTTGCTTAGCGACTTCGCGTTCACGTAGATGAAGATCGGCCGAGCGAGCGGCGTGTAAGTTCCCTTCAGCACTGCTTCCATCGAAGGCTCGACCGGCTGGCCCTTCTCATTCACGATCGGCACCGCCTTCAGCTTGTCCTTGTTCTCGATGTAGTACGCGTAGCCGAAATAGCCAAGGCCGTTCACGTCGCGCGAGACGCCCTGCACGAGCACGTTGTCGTCCTCGGAGGCGGTAAAGTCGCCGCGCGAGGACTTGGACTTGCCGACGACCGCCTCGGTGAAGTAGTCGAAGGTGCCCGAATCGGCACCGGGTCCGAAAAGCTTCATCGGCTGATCGGGCCATTGCGCGTTGACCTGGTTCCAGCGCGTGACCTTGCCTTGGGCGGCGGGCTCCCACATCTTCTTCATCTCGGCGACGGTGAGCTGCCTGATGAAGTTGTTCTTGGGGTTGACGACGACCGTGAGCGCGTCGAACGCCACCGGCAGCTCGAAGTATTCGATGCCGGCCTTCTTGCAGTCCTCCATCTCGGCCTTGAGGATCGGACGCGAGGCATTCGAAATATCGGTTTCGCCGCGGCAAAACTTCTCGAAGCCGCCGCCGGTGCCCGATATGCCGACCGTCACCTTGACCTGCTGACGCTTCG
>DASRIK010000047.1:0-16289 GCA_035650035.1 Burkholderiales bacterium
CTATCTGCCTTGGCGTGCCTTTGCGAAATTCCATGTGCAAATGCGGATAGGTCGCATCGTCATCTCCAACCGCGCCGATCTTCTGTCCCTGCTCGATGCTGGCGCCCTTCGTGACGGCGGGATCGATCTCGTCCAGGTGCAGATACACGTGGTACATCCTGCCGTCGGCAGGATCATCGCTTTCGATGACCACATGGCGCGAGCGGTACCCGCCGGTTCCGCCAGCGCCCGCGTCGTGTACTTCGCCGCCGCGCATTGCGTAAACTGACGTCCCGATCGGTGCAGGCAGATCGATGCCGTCGTGGAAGTCCCACTGATTCCTGTTTATGCGCGGCCCGAACGACGTGTTCATTTCGTCGGGCATTGCGCTCTTGCTGAGTGGCCAAATGTACTCCGGCATGTTGCATCCTCCTTCAGTGGAACAGGCAGGCGATCGCTCGAGCCTCATCCATCACGGAGAACGGAACCGGCGGCAATAGCTCACGGTAAGCAGTCCGAAACAGATGCAATTGAGGTCGCTGACCGGGATACAAATTCCTTTGCATCCTTTGCACTTCCCGTTACCGGATGAAGCTTCGAGCTCGCCCGCAGTCGGTTGTGCAGTGTGATTCTGGATCTCGTAGAGGCGCTCCGCTCGAATCAGAACGCTGCCGAGCTCCGAGAGCGATCGCCTCGCGAGCGATATCTTCCCCCCGCCCAGGAGGGCACGCAGTTCCTGCGGTGACAACTTAAGTCCGAGCATCCGAAGCATGCGCTTCACGCCTCCACCGGGATCTTGCTCGGCCTCCCATTCGAATTCGTCCGAACCTGACCACTCGAACTCCTGTGACTGGCCTGGTTCTTCGCTTGGCTCGCCGGCATCCGGCTCAGCGGAGCTCGGCTCGCTGGAACTCGGTTCCGCCGCGCTCGGCTCACTGGCGGCAGGTTCAGCCCCGCTCGCGCCAGCCGGACTCGGCCCGGCGGACTTCCTTTTCTCTGCGATCAGCGCGGTCTTGGTTTCCGGCCCCGCGATGCCATCGACGCGCAGGCCTTGCCGCTCCTGAAACTGACGCAGCGCGCTCCGGGTCGGAGCGTTCATCACGCCGGTGACGGGTAAGCGCAGCCCGAGCACCTGGTTGAGCGAGCTCTGTACCCAGCGTACATACTCGCTTCCGCGTTCCAGAGGCTCGGCATACGCCGGCCGAATGAGTGCGCCCAGCGGCCCGGGCCTTCGAGGACGCCGTCGCAGGCCTCTCGGCGGTCCCTTCGGCCGCTGTCGTAAGCGGCCGCGCGGCGGTGGTCGCATCCGAGACCCGACCGCACGCCGCGGCGTGCGGCCGAAACGGCGAGCCTCTTCCTCGCCTTCATCGACGAGCTCGGTATCGAGCGATTCGAAGTCTTCGAATTCGCCATCGAATTCGAACGGTTCGGATTCGAACAGGAAAGCGTCTCTCATGGTCTTCGCTCTCTGGATTGGACACAGCTCGCCGCCATGCCTCAAATCTCTGCCGGTTACACCGGCGCTATGTGACTCGGCATCAGCTCCGATTTACCAGGTGAAGCCCGCGGCGGCGGTCGTCCGCGGCCGCTGCGGCGTGACAGCGGGCCAGAAGGTGCCGCAGATCTGCGGCCGTGCGGGACCGCGACCGAGCCGCAGCAGACGACGACCGCTTACAACCGCATAGTGCAGATGAGCTCCGGTGCTGAAGCCAACGCAATCGGCGCCCACTTCACCAATCACGCGTCCTGCGGCAACGCGCTGGCCGGTGTGTGCACGATGTCGTGCGGTGAATTGCACATGAGCGTAGATCGTATACACCGATAAGCCCCCGGGCTGGCGGCCCGGGCCGCGGTTCGTATGCTCCACGATGACCGCGCGTCCGTAACTCAGCGTATTGCACGCCGCGCTTACGCTTGTGCCGTTGACACAGCCGATAGCGACCGTGCAGCTTGCGAGCGTGCCCACATCGCCGGCGTAGATCACGAGTCCGTCCGCGACCACCGGAATCGGTGTTCCAGGAGCGACGTCGATGTCGATCGCCGGATGCTGGTGCAGCTCGCAAAGAGCGGCATTCGCAGTCGCATTGAAGTCCTGCGTGAGACGGGCGCGCGGAAAGGGATCGCGCTCCGCGCGTATCGTTTTCATTCGACCCCATGTCTGCGGACCCAACATTCCATCGACTTTTATTCGCTGGTTGCGCTGGAATTGGGCGATCGCCTGTGCAAAAGTCGCGGCGGGCAGAGGGCCGCCCGCACGCGGGCAGCCAAGCAGATTCACTTCGATTTGATCGACCAGCGTTCCCCAACCGAGCGAGCGGGCCGAGCGCGTGTTGAAGCCGATGGCGCGGCCAACCGCTGCCGGATTAGTGATGACCGGCGTGGTCGGGACGCATCTCGCCGGGCCGATCTCGAGCTCGCCTTCAGAAGGGAAATAGCCGCCGCCGGGCAGCCCCCGCGAAATCTCGCGTTGCGGCCGCTGAAAGAAACCGCCGCCTGGAGGCGCGCGCCTGCCGACCTCCCCTTCGCCTTGCGATTCGGTGAGCTCGTCGTCGAGCTCCAACTCGGGATCGAGCTCGAGAAACTCGAAGCGCTCGGGCTGAACTTCCAACTCGTATCTCATGTTCACTCCCGTCCTGTTAAGTAGCCTCCGGCCAACGATGCATCAGTTTGAGTCGCCATGATGTTTCTCGAACGGCTGGCACATCAGTAATCAGCACCGGTAACTCGGGAGCTTGGGCGTGCGCTGTTTCAGCGCCTGATAATGCGCCGGCAGGCAGAAACGCACGTGCAGGTGATTGTGATGGCCGGACCACGGACTCAACTTGAAATCCGGAAAGGTGACCCCGCGATCGCAAAAGCCAATGTCCTTTACGCCGACCACGCCGTTTCCGCGCAGCAGAGTGATGAGCTCACGAGTGCGTTCGCGCGAATAGTCCGCGGCTGCGCAAGTCAAGCCGCCGCTCGTATCTTTGTCGTCCTTCCTCACCAGCCTGATATCGACGTCAAGCCCGTACTGGTGACTCTTGTGCGGGGAAAACGGGCCGCCGCCTTTCTTGCTCAAATCGGAGATGACGATCCTCGGCCCGTTCGGATACTTGACGAACCAGCGGGCGGCTGCTGCCGTCAGTGCCATGACCGTCTCGGGCAGAGCCCACCGACGTTGATCCGGCATGCGGCAATAGAAGCCGACGCCCTGTTTCGGCATCAATGCATTCACTTCCGGGTGCTGCCCGCCGGTCAGCGGCGATTTGCTATCGCCCGACTCCACCCGTCCTTTGCGGATATCCAGCCATTCTTTCTTCAGCTTTTCGTAGCCGGGTTCCTGCTTCGCAATGGGTCGTCCTGTGCCGGCTGCGTCGCGCCTCTCCGGATGCCGCCAGAAAAATATCAGGTCGGTCACATCCTCCTTCGTGAAACCTGCCTGCAACGCACGTTTTATCGCCTCCTTTTCGTTTCCGGCGCGCAGGGCAGCGAGGACCACTTCGGGAAACGTGGAAAGGCGAAACTCTTCTTCGAGCTCCGGGCAATCCGGACAATCGTCCTCGTATTCCTCTTCGCGCCATTCGAATTGCTGGTCGAGCTCGGCATCCTGTTCGTACTCGTACGCCTCGCGTTCCAAGCGCCCGGCTCCCCCGGCCGGAATCACACGGACCGTGCCGCGCGGGAGGCGAGCCACCCGACTTTGTACGAAGAAAGCGTTCTTCTTCTGGTTCAGGCCGCTCACCGGACCGATCCACTGCCAACCCTTGCTCCGTGCATACGTGCTCGTGAAGTGGCGCCACTCTTCATCGCTGGGATTACGCCGGTGCCGATCGCGGAAGTAGACGTGCGTCGATCCGAACTCGCTGGCGTTGCCGATAGGGTTCGGTACTTTCGCCGAGAGGGCGTTCAGAGCAAGCGCGCGAGCAGGTGCGGGCAGCTTTTCCCAGGGCCGCTGTTGCAGGTTCAGGAAATTTCGCAGCTGACCTTTGGGGATATTGTCGTGAGGCGGCTTGTAGGAGCCTCCGGTGCGCACGAAATCGGGCTTGTGCATGTGGCGCTTCGCTGCGCCCCAGCTCCTGAGCACGGGTTGAAGCGGCGTTGAATACGCCCGAATGAAGCTATGAAATGTCTTGTAGTACTTGTGGGTGAAAAGGGCGTACCGATTGAGCATTGCCCATATCACAGCCTGGTTGTCGAGATCGTTCCTGCCGCCGGCCTCTCCGACGATGAAGCGGGCTGTCCAAAGCACGTCATCCGGTGTGAAGGCATAGCTGAACCGACGACTCGGTTCGGAAACCGTAAGCGTGCCGAAAGGGCCGGACGGCAATCGCGCGTTTTGCGTAACCCCTTCGAACTGCTCGTCCGCGAGCGCTTCATATTCCTGTGCAGGCCATAGCTCCTCGAGCCATTCCGCGTTGGTTGCATCGATCGACGCTTCCCTCTCTTTCTGTGTCTTCTTCGGCGCGCACTTGCAGTCGGCCGCCGTGCTCACCTCGGCTTCGGGCGATTCCATCTCCCAGCCGAGCTCATCCTCTGCCTCAGGCTCGACCTGCGCTTCTTCGTCCTCTTCGCTCTCGAGCTCGGCCAATCCGTCGCGTTCCAAATCTTTGTCGAACGCGTCCGTTTCAAATTCGAATCGCTCGTTCATCAGCCACCTCCCGTCCGTCAAGACGCGACTCTCGGTATGGCTCCAAGTTTTTGGATCGTGTCGGCTGCGCGTTCGATCTCGCCGGCGGTATGACGCGCAGTAATCAACCAGCTCATGCGCGCCGCTCGAGAATGACGCGCGCTATGCAGGACCGTTCGGATACCCGACTGCAGCAAGCGCTGGTGGAGTGCTTCGGCATCGAATCCGGACCGGAGCGTTTGCACCGGGAAGCATCCGCCCAGCGTTCGGAAACCGGCTTCGGCAAGGCGTCGACGTAAGCGGCACACGAGTTGCGCGAGCCGTGCCCGCAGCGCGTCGCCATGGCTTGCGTTTAACTCCAGCGCGCGCTCTGCCGCCCGGAGGGACGCGACTGAAGGCGGGCTCGCATGCATACGGGTCTCGCTCCTAGCCTCGAACGTTCGCACCATAGCGTCCGTCCCGGCGAACATCGCGAGGGGTGCGCCGAACGCCTTCGCGAGAGAGCTGATGAGCAATACGTGCGCGCTGGAAACGGCGTGGAAGCGCAACGATCCGCCGCCATGCCGTCCATAAGGCGCGTCCAGTTCCGGCCTCTGACCGAAGATCCCCAACGCCTGCGTATCGTCGAGAATCAGCATCCCACCCGAGCGTTGCACCAGCTCTACATAGCGCTTGATGGGCGCGGAACGCCCGCATCCCGGACAGAAACCGTCGGCCACTACGACTGGAATCGAGCGTGCGTTGCTGCCGCGTCTGAGTGCGTCGTCCAGTGCATTGTCGTCGTAGTGGCGAAACGTGCGAATCGGGACATTGCGTGCCGCCGCGCGCTCGATGCCCCAGCGCGCGACAGGGTACACGCCCGCGTCGAGGTAGATCACACTCGCTTCCGGCAGCATCCCGAAGACGTCCCAGAACACATGCAGGGTCGATGTACCGAGCACCGCGCGCTCGCATCCCACCAATTGCGCGAGGGCCTCGGACACGCGCGCCTGACTTGCAGGCACTGCGAGCGACGCCGGGCGTCCGGCCGTCAACTGATCCCAGGGCCTCAACGACCAGCTCGGATGGCGCAGGCCGAGGTAGAGAGCCGAAGTGAAGTCGAGCATGCGCCGCTTCGTTCATGTGCGGGCCAACCTTCTTTGCTGTTCCACAAGTCGATTGCGCAGATGAATCGAAGGCTGCAGATAGCGCGCGGAGTCCTTCTCGGTGACCTCTACGCTGAGATCGACTCCGGTGGCGGCGCGATACGCGTGGATGTAACCCTGGATCTCGTTCTTCCAATAACGCCCAAAGTTCTTTGCCTGCTCCTGGTCGTTGACGTCGACCCAGTCGCCGTAGCGAACGGAAAGGAGGATCTGCTCTCCCCAGACGCCCAGATCGCTGAAGTGCGTGATCGTGGTGTCGGACCATCCCTGCAGTTTCTTCATCGTGTCCACCTGGCCCATCCATCCTTCCCTGTAGGGAACCATCGCACGTCCGCGCAGAAACTCCCGAATCTCCGGACGCGCGAGCAGCCATTGCTCGATCAGCATCTCGACCCGCGCGGTCCATGGCAGGTCACCGAACTGGTTGTGGGCGCCTTCCGCGAGCAACAGATGGAGCTCCCGAAGCGCAGTGAGCAGCGGAAAACCGTCGGCGATCACCGTCGTATCGGCGTCCTCGTGATAGAAGACGGACGCCCGGTACAGCAGGTTGTGGAAAGCTTCGAGAAATCTCGAGCGGCTTTCCGCGGAACGCAGAGTCGGAATCGCCTTGCCGTATAGCGTCAGGCCATACTGGTGGTCGTACTCGTAAGCGCGGCGCGGTACGCTCAGCCGTTTGTATTCACTCTGCACGTACCCCCAGAACAGATTGTTGAGGGGCCTCAGCGGGTCGATCGCGAGATGCGCAAGCGGATCCCGGTCGCCGCCGCGGTGCCTGTTCTGGAACCTGAGAGCGATCGCGTTCAGCGTCTGCACGAGCATGCCTTCCTCGTGCCAGTAGGACCAGATGAGCTCGATCAGGCTCGGGCAGCTGAAGCGTCTCCTCAGTATCCCTTCGCAATACGGTAGCCGCTCGTTTCCCGTGACCGGATCGTCCCTCCGTGCCGGATCGAGTCCGATCAAGGTCCTGACGATGCGAGTGAGATACGGCAGCGCCGCGGTCGGCCCGAGGTATTCCTGCAACCGTCGAGTGATATCTTCGAGCGTGACACGCGAGCCCAGCCGTCCCTCTTCTTCCGTCAGATTCAGCAGCTCGCCGTGCCGTATCCCGATTCCACACTCGAGAATCAGAAACACTTCAGTTGCCGTTCTCAGCAATTCGTACGCATCGACGCCGTGAATAGTGGGACGCGCGATGAGCTCGTCTCTTCGCTCGTCCAGCGTCGGCGCGCCCAGCGCCAGGGCTCCGTCCTGATCATTGCCTTCGCATAACACCCGGTTGACGTATTCGCTGTATCGGTTGAACCCGATCATCCTCGTGTGATGCCGGATCGCGGGCCACAGGCCCTGATCGGTGGTTTGTTGCGTGGCCGAGCGCTGCAGGACGATCTTGAGTGGCTCCCCACGAGGCGGCGCGTTTTCGGCGAGAACGCCAACACCAGTGGCGACCTTCGACACCTCCTTCGTGAGGTCGTCCATCTTGCCGTCGAAGTTTTCCTTCAGCTTGTCTGCGTACGTCCTCGCGCCTGTCGCAAGCGTTTCAATGTCCTGCACCGAGATCGCTCCCGGCAGTACGTCGAGGGTGAATTCGCGGCGCCCTCGTCTGTCTACATTCTTCTGGTCCGGGGGATCCGACTCGGCTTCCACGGTCAGCTTGTAGGGACCGGGAGCGAGGCCCGCGCTGTTCCAGAAAGCGACGTTGGGCTCCGTTGCGGGGGTTATCACGCCCTGCTCGGCATACCAGCGATAACGATAAGTCGCCGCGGAAGGCGTAGAAGCAGTCAATCTGACAACGGTGCCTTGCCGGACGTCCTGCGGTTCATGGGTGACTTCGATCTTCATCATAGACCTCCATGTCATAGAGCCAAGAAGTCGCTATTCCATTCCTTCGTCTACGCAGCTGATACGGGCCGTGCGGCATAGCTCGCGGATGCGGTAAGAGTGGCCTTCAGCGCCCAGTAGGTGAGCAGGTTTGCGAGTAGAACGCTCTCCTCTTCGGGCGTGATCTGGCCGTCGGCTTTGGCTTGTCCGATTGCCGCAAACGCCAGCGTCGGAGACGCTCTGCGCATTTCGACTGACGATCCACGCCAGGATCGCCAATAAGCCGCAAGCCGACGGGGCTGGCGCAGTTCCGTCTCCATGACCTCGGCCAGCGTCTTGCCGCGCAACGCGCGCGGCCGGTGATTGACGAGCAACGAGACGAAACCCGGCATCGTCGATTGGAGCGTTGCCAGCAGCTGCCGCCGCTCGGCGTCCAACGCGCTCACCGGATAGAACGACTCCCACAATTGAGAGAGCCTCATCCACTGCGGATGCGGATAGAGCGCCTGCCCGATGGCACAGGAGAGCTTCACCCTGACCCAGGGAATCGGATGCGGATCGTCGAGGCTCAGGCGAAACACGAACACGCGCGGAAGACTGACGACGCCGATCAGCCCTAGCGTGGAGCCGATCCCGATTCTCGCGACGGACCAGAAATCGGCCAGGATCTCCGAGATCCAGCGCTCCCATAGACGCCATGCCACAGCCTCCCTGCCACCGTTGGTTTGCATACCCTTCAGGACAGGCCGCAGCGATGCGACCAGATCGAGCAGCGCCGATCCTTGATGCCCGACTTCGTGAACCAGGGAAGAAGCGATGCCGCTGCCCACCATGCGCTCCCGCGGCACGCGAATGATGCCGACGGGATTTTCGCCACCGCCCGGCAACCGAGTGCGCGCCCTGCGAATGGCCGCGCCTGCACCCCGGTCCAGATAACAAATCACGGCCGGCGCCTGGAAATAAGGCATTGGCAAGCGCAACGCATCGGCGGCCACGCAATCGAGGCCGGACAACCAGACGCCCGTCTCGTGTTCGCTGCGTTGGGTAATCACATCCGCGAACAGATCGAATTGGGACAAGACGACGTTGAATCTGAGCCGCAGGAATGTGAACCGGCGCTGCGCCTGCTCGGGGCTGGCGCGGCGGCCCTCCGGTCCCTGCAGCCATCTCAGATAATCGAGGACTCGGGCGCGCACCTCGCGACGGCCCAGGATCAGATAGCGCTCTATCGCCGTTTGGGCGACGGCGGACAGGGCCGCCGCCGGCACCATCGACTCGTAGAGCGCGAACGGCTTTACCCTCGCGAGCCGAGTGAGCAACGCTCGCGCTTCTTGAGCCATCACCCACGAAGCGCTCCAAAAGTTCGACATGGATCTCAGACGCCGAGCAAAACGATCCTGCGTCCACGCCGTATCCAGCGCCCGCTGCGCGCACGGCCGCCGCCGGCAGTCGTGCGTGCATCACGGCCACCTGCTGCGGATGTCGAGCCGCCATTCGCCATGCTCTTGCTGCCGCCTAAACCGGGCACATGCCGGCGCGCAGCAGCGATGACAGCGTCCTTCGCCGCCGTTTGCGGGTCGGTGCCGGGGCCCGCCGCCGCGGCTTGTTTTGCAGCCGCGCCGGCAACGCGAATAAAGCGCTTGGCCATCTCGAATTCCTGATCTTCCGGCTCCATGCCCTCGAGCTCTGCTTCGAGCGCCTTGCTGACGGCGGATCCCAGCGCAGTGCCTACAGCTGTGCCGACCCCCGGAATAGGAATGAAAGACCCCAGTGCGCCGCCCACGAACGGCAGCGCCTTTTTCGCAACGCCTTTCAGCACTCTGCCGAGAGGACGAAAAACTCTTCCGATCTTTCTGAGGCCGCGCCCGGCTCGTTTGAGCAACTTGCCGAGGAACTGATCCAGCTCTTCCTCGCTCTGGATGGATAGCAGCTCGGCCGCGAGCTCCATTTCCTCGGCCTCTTCGAACGGCGTCTCGAGATCGGTTTCACCGTCGAATTCCGCCTCTTCTGCGAACTCGAACTCATCGGCCTCGAACTCATCCAATTCGGGCTCGACCTCCGTAAGCGTGCGATCTATGTCGTGCATTGCCTTCTCCTTCACGATTGAGTTCGGGATTGCTGACCGCCCTTCGCGTTGAGGATGATGATGTGGCGCCCGCGCCGTACCCAGCGACCGCTCTGGGCGCCGCGGCAATTCGGACATCCTCCTTCGCGGCCGCCCGCGCGTATGAGGCCGGGGGCGTGGCGCTTCGCGGCGTTGATCGCAGCCGCCTTCGCGGCTTGCTCCGGATTCGCGCCAGCGGGAGCGGGAGACGTGGCCAGGTTGCGTGCAGCCTCTTCCGCGAAGCGAACGAATCGCCGCGCGACTTCGAATTCCTGGTCCTCTTCGCTGAGACCCTCGAGCTCGAGCCCGAACAAGCGACCAGCGTCCGCGGCAACCTGGCTCCCGGCTTGGCTGCCGGCCTGCCCGCCGAAGTACCCGCCGACTACGCCGCCTATTGCAGGCAAAGCCTTTTTTGCAGCGCCTTTTAGAATTCCTCCGAGTGCCCGGCCCGGACCAGACCGGATCAGCCGCCCGCCTGCGCGTTTGATTCGACTCAGCAGCTTGCCGATGAACTGATCGAGCTCGTGCTCGTCGCTCACTTCGAGCAATTGCGAGGCGAGCTCCATCTCCTCCGTTTCGTCGAGCTCTTCACTGCCCTCGTAAGACTGTGTCTCTTCGCCGAACTCGAAATCTCCTTCGTACTCTTCGGCGCCCTCTTCCTCGAACTCCGGCTCGTTGTAACGCATGTAACGTCTCCTGTGCCTTCGGTAGGTGTGCCAGGCAAACCGGCCTTGGCGGGAACCTAGAGCACGGGGCATACCACCGTGCGCTGATGCACGGCGTATGAGTGCGTTATGTCTTATTTAGTCGAGCTTTATTGGCCGGGGGGACCGGCCGTTTCAACAAGCTGTGAGAGAGAAAAGGCGCGAAGCAATCTTCGGAATCGCGCCTTCGCGCGGCGAGGACACGAAGCAAACTTCGGCGGCCGCGGTCATCGAACGGACTTTTATGACCTCAGCGCAGCTCCGGCACTCTTAATGCAGGCCCTGCCCTTTTCTCCTCGCCGAAGGTCCGGAGGATTCCAGCGCACCCTCGGCTGGTTCAAGCGCCGAACGTGACCGGTCGAGGGCGGAAGATGACCGTGCATCATCGGCCTGCATTTCTTGTTTCCACTCCGCAGCAGCTTCACCTGAATAGAGCTCACAGAGGCTACGTCCCTTCGTCTTTGCCCGATACATTGCCGTATCGGCATTACGAAGAAGAGTAGAGGCGTCTTCGGCGTCAGTCGGAAACGTGCTCACGCCTATGCTCCCGGTGACCGTCACCTGATGTCCGGAAATCGTAGAGGCCACGCCAAGCTCGGTGATCAATTTCTGACCGATGAATAGCATGTCGTGCTCAGCGGTGATGTCTTCCAGGAGCATGACGAATTCGTCGCCGCCCCAACGCGCCACTGTATCGCCCGAACGCAGATTCGCCTTCAGCCTCCGCGAGACCTCCTTGAGCAGCATGTCTCCGGCTTCATGGCCCAAAGTATCATTGACTCCTTTAAAGCGATCGAGGTCGATAAACATAACGGCGAGCCGTCGCTGATGCCGCTGCGCCTGTACGACTGCGTGCTCCAGCCGGCCCATGAAGAGAGCCCGGTTCGGCAGGCCTGTCACCGCATCATGCATCGCGAGATGCTTCTCTGCTTCAGCTCTTCTGCGCACGATGTACTGGCCGACTTGACTGCCGATCGATTCTGCCACCTCCAGAAGCATCACATCAGGCTGGAGTATGTCTGCGTGAAAGAACTCCAGCACGCCGAGCACCTCACTTCCGGCTGTTATCGGGAACGCAAACGCGCTGTGCAGGCCTGCTTTAACCACGAGGTCTTTACGGTGAAGCGTGTCGTCTGCTGCGATATTGGAAACCCACACGGGTTTGCCGTGAGTGAGGGTACGCCGCACGAGGCCTCTTGCCGTGCCGTCCACTATAACTACCCGGCTGCGGACTCCAGCCATGAACTGCCTGATCTGCGGTTCGTCGACGCCCCACATCTCTTCACATCTCAGCACGTCCGCCTCGTAGTACCTGTACATCGCGCCGTAGTGCCAACCCATCGTTTCGCACATTGTCTGAATAATCGTCGGCACGACGTCATGCAGGCTTTCGGCTTCGGCGAGCACGCGTGTAACGGCGTGTTGCATTCCCAGGCGTCGTTCGACGCGCTTTCGGTCCGTGATGTCGATGATCGTGCCGAGAACGCCGGCAACCCGGTCGGCAGATCGAACATACGTCGCCTGGCACACAATGGCATCGTGGCGCTCGCCGTCCACGCTCGAGATCACGTCCTCGTACACCTGGAAGCCCGGCCTTTCGCGCAGCGTATCGTCGGTTGCGTCGAGTCGCTCAGTGACAGCCCGCTCGCGCGAACCCAATTCCTGCGCGGTACGCCCGATCACGGCGCTCCGGGGTATGCCGAAAAAGGCCTCCCAGGCGCTGTTTACGCCGCTATAACGCCCGTCCGTGCCTTTGAAGTAGACGGGATTGGGCAGTGCCTCGAGCATGGACTGGGCAACGCGCTGTGTCTCGCGTGGCACGAGGTATCGAACGAGAGCCGCCAGTGCCGCGCTCACCGCGAGCCCGCCGAGGAAAAACGCGATCTGCTGCTCGAATGCCATACTGACGTTCAGGAAAAGCAGGGTCGACACGGCGACACCTGCCGCCAGAACGGTGAGGTGCGGTGCAGTGTGCAATGCACTCGCCAGTCGTTTCCACCACTTCATGCGTTTACCACGAGATTTGTCGCCGACAGGCGACGCTACGTTGCGCTTGCCGCTCCCATATGACCCGGTAGGCCCCTGCAGCGTTCGCAACGCACTCACACACCGTGCGGAGCAGTGTTGTGCCAGCATCTCCGACAGGACAACGGCGAAGACCGGATGCTCCTCGCTTGAGGTTATCCATGCACCGGTAGTGTAAAACGGCACGCGGCCGTGCTATTGATCTCGGTCAAGGGTCGAGTAATCGTCAGGGTTACCCTTACAACATCTGGCGACCGGCGTCCGGAACACGTACCTGTTCCAGCACTGTTCTGTCTTGCTTGAATGTCGCACTGAAAGCGCACTCTCTCCGATTGATCGAAAACCTGACAGAATGCAGTACTCGGCGCGTCGCGCGCCCGTCACTCGTGTAGCTGGCCTGCTGCGCATGCAAGTTGCACATCTCAGTGTGTATCACCACATACGCGTAAGCCGCTGCCGCTTTGTTTCGGATGCAGCGGCGATAAAGTCATCAGCAGTAAAGGCGTTCAGCGGAGCCGTCCCATGAGCGGTCAGATGGATGTCCCGCCACGGATTCTGCTGCTGGAAAATGATTCAGCGGCGGCCCGATCCATCGAGCAGACGCTTGCCGAGGCTCGGTTAACCTGCGAAATGATCCGCGTGGACGAGCCGGGCTTCACCAGCGCGCTGCTACAACGACCTGTCGAAGTTGTTGTTCTGGGGCCTACCTTGCCGAAGCACCAACGCCTCTTCGCGTTGGACCGGCTACGCGAACACCAACCGCACACTGGCGTGATCTTGATTCTGGATTCGTTGTCCCGCGACGAAGAAGTGGAGTCCCTGACTGCCGGTCCCGTGGATTATGTGTTCGAAGACAGACTCCAGCGCCTCGTTCCGTCCATCGTGCGAGTCACCCGACAAACGTCAGAACGGCGCGAATTTCTCCAGGCACAGGCTGCGCTGCAGGCAAGCGAGCACCGCCTGACGCTCGCGCTCGAAGCATCGGAAGTGAGCGTGTGGGAATACGACATTACATCAGGAGAGGTGCGGTTCTCCCGACATCTCGGCCCGATGCTCGGCTACAGCGAAAGCGAGGTTCCATTACGAATCGATGCGTGGGAAGCACTCACGCACCCCGAGGATGTGTCCGCCGTCAAGACCGCCATGGTACGCCACTTCCGCGGTGAGTCGCCGATAATCGATGTCGAGTATCGCATTCGGGCAAAGTCTGGCGAATGGCGGTGGCTGCACACGGTCGGACGCGCAGTGGCGCGGGACGCGCTCGGGCGCGGCACATTGCTATCCGGCACACATCGAGACGTGACGGAGCGGCGACGCTCGGACGAAATGCTGCGTCTGCTGCGACTTGCGACCGACGCAGCGACGAACGCAATCGTGATCGTCGATGCGCGCGCCCACGATTATCCGATTGTGCATGTGAATCGCGCGTTCGAGACGGTTACACAGTACAGCGTCCACGAAGCGCTTGGACGCAACTGCCGCTTCCTGCAGGGCGAGGACCGAGACCAGCCGGAGATCGAGCGGCTGCGCACAGCCATCGCCTCCGGCACTGAGGCCTCCGTACTGCTGCGCAATTATCGCAAGGACGGCACGCTATTCTGGAACAATCTGCAGATTTCTCCCCTGCGCAATGGCTCCGGTGCAGTGTCACATTTCGTCGGCATTCAGAATGATGTCACGGAGCTCAAGAACTACCAGAGCGAGCTCGAATATCGCGCCACCCACGATGCGCTCACCGGTCTCGCGAACAGAGCTGTACTGCATGACACGATCGACCGCCTGATCGCGCACGCCGCCCGTTCTGGCGAGAACTTCGTACTGCTGTTCCTCGACCTCGACAGATTCAAACTTGTCAACGATAGTCTGGGACATGCAAGCGGAGACAGGCTGCTGATATGCGTCGGGGATCGGCTGAACACCTGTGTGCGGCAATCAGACATCGTAGCGAGGCTGGGCGGCGACGAGTTCGCGGTCGTGCTGCCCGATAATGCGAGTGCCGAATCGGCGGCGTCCGTCGCACGAAAGATCCTGCACGCGATAGGGCAGCCCATCACGGCTCTTTCGCAAGAGGTCGTAACATCAGCGAGCATCGGTGCCTGCGTTTATCCGGGTGATGGCGAGAATGCAGAGGTTCTGTTGAAGAACGCCGACATCGCGATGTATCGCGCCAAGCGGAGCGGCGGCAGCCAGGTCTGCTTCTACACGGAAGATCTCAACAGAAATGCGATCGATCGCTTGCGCCTCGAGGCCGCGTTATCGCGCGCGTTGTCGTTCGATCAGTTCGAGCTGCACTATCAGCCGCGCGTTCATCTGAGATCGGCGCGCGTCACTTCCGTCGAAGCCCTGATTCGCTGGCGGCGTGACGAAGACGAGCTCATTTTGCCCGGACGCTTCATACCTTTGGCCGAAGAAACCGGTCTCATCGTGCCGCTCGGTATCTGGATACTCCGCGCAGCGTGCAGGCAGATGCGCCGCTGGCGCGATGCGGGGCACGAGCATATGCGCGTGGCGGTGAACCTATCTGCACGCCAGCTGCTCGAGCCGGACCTCGTTGATTCCATTAGCAGCATTCTCGCCGAGACTGGCGTCGAAGCACGGCACCTCGAGCTCGAGATCACTGAAAGCATAGCGATGGACGACCCGGATAAAACGCAGCGACTGCTCAAAGCGCTGAGCGATCTCGGTGTGGCCCTCTCTATCGATGACTTCGGAACCGGACATTCGTCTCTCGCTTATCTGAAGCGGTTTCACATCGATTATTTGAAGATAGATCAATCGTTTGTGCGAGGCTTAATGACAGACGAAAACGATGCGAATATCGTCCGTTCCATCATCGCGCTCGGAAAGAATCTGCAGATTGCTGTCATTGCGGAAGGCGTTGAAGACGAGCAGCAGCGTGTGTTCCTGGACAAAGAAGCATGTGATGAGATGCAGGGTTTTCTGTACAGTATGCCGAAGCCTGCATGTGAGCTGGCTTTCACAACTCAGGCTTAGGCAGCACATCAACTCCAGACGAGAACCACAAGCAGAAAACCGTCGCGTCTCTGACGCTCACGTGCGGCGGGGCGTGTCGCAAACCACGCGACGACGCCGATGCTGAAAGTGATGTCGCGAGTTCGAAAAAACCATGAAGGAGAGTATGGCAGCGATTTTGCCAAGAGTGCTTGGCCTTGCGCTTGGCTATTGGGGTATGGCTCAGCTTCTCAGTGGGCTGGCCACACCGCCCGGGTTCGCTGCTCCCATCTGGCCATCCGCGGGAATCGCGCTTGGCGCGCTTGTCGCATGGGGGCTTCGTGTCTGGCCAGGCATCCTGATCGGCTCGTTTATTTTCAACTTCGCCACGACCACCGCGATCCGGGACGCAATCGATCCGTTCTGGGCATTGGCCATTCCGCTCGGCATCGCCGCCGGAGCGACGCTGCAGGGCGTTCTTGGCACAATTCTCGTACGCCGATGCATTGAGGAAGCCAGCAGGCTGGAGGATCCGCGAGAGATCGTCCGCTTTCTCGTGGTCGGTGGTCCGGTCAGCTGTCTCGTCAATGCAAGCTTGGGCATTGCACTGCTGGTCGGCTCGGGCGTTATTCCCGTCGATGAAAGCGCAATCAACTGGCTCACGTGGTGGGCCGGCGATACGATGGGCGTGCTGTTATTTGCGCCTCTGTTTCTCACCGCTTTTGGAGAGCCGAAGCACGCTTGGAAGCCGCGCCGTTGGACGGTAGCGCTTCCGCTCATGCTGTGCCTGGCAACGATTACGGGGCTCTTCGGAGTGCTCCAGCATCGGGAAGCGAGACGGGCGCAGCTCGAGTTGGCACGGGACGCCGGTGCGCTCGCGTACGGCCTTACACGTGAGCTCGAACAGCACCTGATCATAGACAAAACTGTCGCGAATTTGTACGCGGCAAACC
>DASRIK010000048.1:0-2192 GCA_035650035.1 Burkholderiales bacterium
CGTGGCCTCTCGATTACGCTCGCCCGCTCAATGTGCTTCCGCGTGGCCGGCCGGAGCAATCGGGGCGGAGAAGAAGTTGAGCCGCGTAAGCTCGGTGTAATCGCCCTCGACGGCCATCAAGCCGATCAGCACCAGCAAAACGACCGGCGGCCCGAGTATCGCCCAGATCAGAGCAAGCCGTTCCCAGGCCATGTGCATGAAGATCGCGACGATGAAGCCGGCCTTCAGGACCATGAACAGCAGGATGAGGCCCCACCGGAAGTACCCGTGCTGGAGGAAGTCCGTGCCGTACGAAGCGGCGCTGAATAGGAACAGCAGCCCCCAGATGTAGAAGTAGATTTTGAGGGGATGCTGTTGCCCCGTTGCTGCGTGTGCATCGGCCATCGACAACTCCCTACCAGAGATAGAAGAACGCGAAAATGAATACCCAGACCAAGTCGACGAAGTGCCAGTAGAGGCCGGCGATCTCGACGATCTCGTAACCTTTCTTCTCGTAATCGCCGCGCAAGACCTTCATCGCAACGATCGTGAGATACGCGACGCCGGCCGACACGTGCAGACCGTGGAAGCCCGTGATCATGAAGAACGCGGCGCCGAACTGCGACGCGCCCATCGGGTTGCCCCAAGGGCGGATACCCTCTTCAACGATCAGCTTCGTCCACTCAAACGCCTGCATGCCGACGAAAATTGCGCCGAATGCCGCAGTGATGAACATCAGTGCGGCCGCTCGGCCACGGTCGCGGCGGTAGCCGAAGTTGACCGCGAGCGCCATCGTGCCGCTGCTCGTGATGAGGTCGAACGTCATGATGCCGATCAGCAGCAGCGGGACGTCGATGCCGAATACCTGGAGCGCGAAGACCTCGCTCGGATTCGGCCAAGCCACCGGGGTCGAGATGCGGACGTTCATGTAGCCCGTGAGGAAACACGTGAAGATGAACGTGTCGCTCAACAGGAAGATCCACATCATCGCTTTGCCCCAGGGGACCTGGAACGTCTGCTTGTCTGCGGACCAATCTCCGACGATGCCTTGCCAACCGGGCTCGTTCGAGCCGGCGGCCGGTACGGTTTCCGAGTGAGCCATACGCGGTGAAATTCCTTCGAGTTAAGTCGACAACAGCAACGCGAATACCCCGAGCCATATCAGGAGCAACCAGTGCCAATACGTCGTGCAGAGCTGCACGCTCGTGCGAATGCGGCTGCGCGCGACGACGTTCGCCGCGTCGACACTGCGGAAGATGCGGAGCGTGGTGCGGCCGAGCACGAACAGCCCGCCGATGAGGTGGAGGCCGTGCACGGCCGTGAGCAGCACGAAGAAGCTGTAAGCGGGGTTGTCGGCGCCTACGTTGCCGCTCGCGTGGGCCTGCTGCCACGCGAGAATCTGGCCGGCTAGGAACACGACCGTCAACAGACCGGCGGAGAGGAAATACGAGCGGCCGCCGTTCAAGTCGTCGTTGTCGATGCGATTGCGCGCGATCTGCATCGCGCCGCTGGCGATCACGAGAACGAGCGTGTTGATCCAGAGGATGTTCGGCTCATCGAGCGGTTGCCACGACGCGAGCCCGCCGTGACCGACCCTGCGCATCATGTAGGCGCTCGCGAACAGTCCGAACAGGCTCGAGACGACGGCGAGGAACACCCACAGGCCCACCTTGGGCGCGGACGACGTGACCGTCTCCTGGCTCGTCGGCAGCACGCCCTGCTTCGTCCACGGCTTGTCTTTCAGCCGCTGGATCAACAGCCACCACACCGTGATGGCCGTCAGCATGGCGATGAGGAGAGCGCTCAGCATTGCTCGCGGTGCTCGTTACTCGTTAGCTGCTCGCCAGCGAGTGATGACCCTTAGGCGGCTCGTTCTGCGCGATGAAGTCCTTCGCCTCGCCGGGCACGCTGTAGTCGTACGCCCAGCGATAGACGATGGGCAGCTTCGGTCCCCAGTTGCCGTGCACCGGCGGCGTCTGCGGCGTCTGCCACTCGAGCGTCGTGGCGCCCCACGGGTTGCTGGGCGCCTGCTTGCCCTTGCGCAGGCTGTAGAACACGTTGATGAGAAAGATGACCTGCGCCGTAGCGACAACGATCGCCGCGATCGTGATCGCTTCGTTGATCGAGTGGGCCGAGCTCGGAATGAAGTCTGTCGAGCCGTACGCGTAGTAGCGGCGCGGCATGCCGAGAATTCCGATGTAGTGCATCGGCAG
>DASRIK010000049.1:0-9405 GCA_035650035.1 Burkholderiales bacterium
ACGTGGGTGATCTGTCGATCCAGGTCGGCAGTGCCTCGTCGGTCGCGGTCGGCGCCTCAGTCGACAACAGTGCAGGCGCCGGCAATGCCGGACGCACTGCGGCGAGCGCATATTCCAAAGTCCAGGCGATCAACGCCGCGGGTATCGGTAATCTTACCGCGAGCGCAGACACGACCGTGACGTTCGACTTCGTGGCGGTAACGGATACTGCGTCCACCTACACGCTGACGATCAACACGCAACCGATTTACACCGGTTACGGCGGCGCGATCTCGGGCGCGGAAATGGTAACGGCGATCAACGCGAACTCGTCCACGACGGGCGTGACGGCCAGCTTCGACAGCGCGACCACCCGGATCACCCTTGCAGCCGCCGACGGACGTAACATCGCCGTCAGCCAGACCGCTGGTGCGGCAGCCGCGGGCGTTGGTCAAGGTCTGACGGCAACGTCCGGCTCGAACAACACCACGAACGACGCGCTCACGGCCATTACGGCCGCACAGGACGTCGCCGTGGCGAACACGTTCGTCGGCACGATCCGCCTGACCTCGACCGAAGCGATCACGCTCTCGGGCGCGAACGAAGTGCGTATCGGCTACGCTGACAACAGCCAGATGGCCCTGGGTTCATCGGCTCTGAACAGCGCGTCGGTCAGCTCGATCGCGAACGCGAACACGACGATCACGCGGGTTGACTCCGCTCTGAACGCGGTAAGCGCGCTGCGAAGCACGTTTGGTGCGGTCCAGAACCGTTTTGAATCGACGATCGCGAACCTGACGGCGACCTCCGAAAACCTGACGGCATCTCGCAGCCGGATTCAGGACGCGGACTTCGCGGCGGAAACCGCTGTGCTGACGCGTAACCAGATCCTGCAGCAAGCAGGTATGGCAATGCTGGCACAGGCAAACTCCCTGCCGCAAAACGTCCTGGCGCTTCTTCGCGGTTAAGACCAGAGCAGTAGCGGGTAGTGCACGGGACGGCCCGATGGGCCGTCCCGTATTGCATTAGAGTTTCAGCAGTACCCGGATTTGCCGTTAGTACACGCAGACGCGGAGGATCAGGCGAATGGCGATCTCCTCACCGGGCTTGGGCTCGGGACTCGACATCAACAGCATCGTGACCCAGCTCATGACGCTGGAGCGGCGCTCGATCACCGCACTCGATAGCAAGGAAGCCAAATACCAGGCGCAGCTCACGGCCTACGGCAGCCTCAAGGGCGCGCTGTCCACCTTCCAGACAGCGGTTGCCGCGCTCGCTACGCCTTCGAAGTTCAATACGGTAAGGACGAGCGTCGCCGACAGCTCCGTCGCCGCGCTCACCTCTTCGACGGCCACTCCGGGCACCTATTCGCTTGAGGTGCAGACACTGGCGAAAGCACACAAACTCAAGTCCCCGAGTTTCGCGGCGACAAGCATGACCGTCGGAACGGGAAAGCTTACGATCTCTTTCGGCACGTATAACCTCGACACGTTCACGCTTAATCCGGACAAGGCCAGCAAGGAAATCACGATCGGCGCGGCGCAAGGAAGCCTCGCCGGCATTCGAGACGCTATAAACGCGGCCAACGCGGGTGTGACCGCAAGCATTGTCAACGACGGCTCGGGTTACCGGCTGACAGTGAGCTCGAACGATACGGGCGTCGCGAACGCACTGCGCATCACCGTGGCCGACGATGACGCGAGCCATACCGATCTGGCGGGGCTATCGCAGCTTCATTACGACGGCCGCACGCCGAGCGGTGTGCAGAATCTCACGCAGACCGTCGGCGCCCAGAACGCCACCGCGATCATCGATGGCATCCTGGTCAGCAAAGCCTCCAACACATTCACCGACGTGATCGAAGGCGCGACACTCACACTGTTGAAAGAAAACACGCCGTCAACCACGACCCTCAGCATAACGCGCGATACGGCGAACGTTCAGGCGTCCGTGCAGGCTTTCTTAAAGGCCTACAACGATCTCCACAAGACCATCACCGATTTGTCCAAATACGATTCGGCGACGAAGAAGGCGTCCACCCTGACCGGCGATAGCGCCCTGCGCTCGGTTCAGACGCAGTTGCGCACCGCCTTCAACAAGGCTCTATCCACTGCGGGCGGCGGCCTCACCGCGCTCGCGGACATCGGCATTACGTTTCAGACCGACGGCACGCTGAAGCTCGATACGACAAAGCTCACGACGGCCTTGAATGACACGACGAAAGACGTGTCGACGCTCTTTGCCGCCGTCGGCAAGCCGACCGACAGCCTGATTTCATTCGTCACGTCGACGGCAGACACCAAGAACGGCGACTACGCAATCACGGTGGACCAGCTTGCAACGCAAGGTAAAGCGGTTGGTGGCGCCGCCGCGGCGCTAACGATCAATGCGGCAAGCAACGATACGCTGTCCCTGACCGTTGACGGCGTCGCGGCGACGGTGACTCTTGCGGCCGGCGTTTATACGGCTGCCTCGCTCGCAGCCGAAGTTCAATCGAAGATCAATGGGGCCTCGGCGCTCTCTGCTGCCGGAGTCAAAGTGACTGTCACGCAGTCCGCCGGCGTCATGACCGTTACGTCGAATCGATACGGATCAGCCTCGATAGTCACGCTTACCGGCGGGACCGCTCAAGCCGACCTGTTTGGCGCGCACACCGAGACGGCAGGAGTCGACGTCGCTGGAAGCATCGGAGGTGTCGCGGCAACGGGGTCCGGACAGATGTTGACAGGCAAAGGGGATGCACTTGGCCTCGCCATCAGTGTTACGGGCGGTGCGGCAACCACGCGCGGGACGATCAAGTTCGCGCGGGGTTATGCCTACGAGCTGGAAAAGCTCGTTGGAAAAATACTCGAAAACGACAGCGTCGTCGATAGTCGTGTAGATGGCCTGAACGCTTCCATCAAGGATCTCGCCACGCGGCGCGAGATTATGGAGCGCCGGCTCATTACGATCGAAAGCCGTCATCGCGCGCAATTCACGGCTCTCGACGTGGCTATCAGCCGCATGCAGGGCACCAGCAACTACCTCACGCAGCAGCTCGCAAATCTTTCAAAACTCAATGAGCAGTGATAATGACGAAAAACGCTCAGCGCGCAATAAGCGCATACGTTCAAACGGGAATAGAAACGGGCGTCCCCGAAGCGGACTCGCACCGTCTCATCCAGATGCTGTTCGAAGGGCTGCTCGCCGCGATAGCGGACGCCCGTGTCAAGCTCGCAGCAGGCGACATACCTGGTCGTGGCCAGGCGATATCGAAGGCAATAGCGATCATCGAGCACGGTCTCCAGCCGAGCCTGGACACCGAGAAAGGCGGCGAGCTCGCAGAGCGCATGAACGCTTTGTACTCCTACATTATCACGCGGCTCCTGCAGGCGAATCTGCGCGCGCAAGAGGACGGTCTGAACGAGGCTACCCGTCTCGTTTCGGAGCTGCATGCGGGCTGGAAAGCGATTAAAACGGTGGAAGGTGGCGAGAACATTCGCGATGCAATGCGTGCTTGAAATGGATGACGCACGCGCCAGCGAGATCCTGGCGCTCTACGCTCGATTGAGCGAACTGACCGCGCGCATGCGGCAAGCCGCTCGTGCCGAGGACTGGGACGGACTGATCGCGCTCGAAGCCGAATGCGCCGATGTCTCGTCACTTCTAATTGCATGCGAGGACGGTGCGCCTCGCAGCGCCGAGTATCAGCGGCGCAAGGCCGACCTGATACGTAAAGTGCTCGACGACGACGCGGAGATCCGGCGGAGCGTGAACCAGCGACTGACCGGTTTGTGGCGTCTCATCGACGGCAGGACGAATGTCGAGAAGCTGAACGCTGCATATGGCGGCGAAAGCGGATTACCGCGCACACGGGGACTTTAGTCGGAAGCGTAACTGGACGTAAAAGCGTCAACGGGAATGAGCAGCACGCGTTTCCGTTGAAGAGGCAGCAGGGGAAGGGACTGGATTCAGGTGTCGTTTTTCGGTAGATTTTCGGCGGCGGCTCAAGAGCTCAGTGCTCCGAGGCAGCCTTGAGTTGACTTAATAAGATTACAAAGATGATCAAGATCCTGTTCAAAGACACGCTCTCGTGCCCGGTGTTCACCTGCGACGTGTGTGGCGACATGATCGGGGACCTCAGCGAGGGCGCGGCGGTGTTCGCCGATATGGCGCGGAGAACCGAGAATCTCAAGATCGAGGTTCTTCATGTTCACAAGGGCAAGTGCCATGAGATCGCGGAGCAAAAGGCCAAGTCCAAGTGCGAATGGCAGCCGCTCGGAGCGCACCTCTACTTCCTCTGCGCGAACACCGAAGTCGACGGCAAGCAACTCGACAAGCTGAAGCGTATTCACGGCACCCGGACGGCGTAGTTCCGCGGGGCCGCGCACGCGGCCTTTCACCTATACTCAGTGCTCCAACGCGGGGAAACCGGCGGCAACGGCGACTCAGGTGCTTCGCCTTCGCATACCGGCATTTCGTGCACGCCTTGTGTACGCACTGCTCCCAGGAAGCTCGTCTATCCACACGTTTACACGCCGATCGACGAGGTCGATCTCACGCGCAACTACGTACGTAGACCTGCCGGGAAAAAGCGGGTGGCGGATGAGATCCCCGACCTTAAGGAATTCGGGGCTCAGTTGCAGAGTCAGCCGACGATCGTCGTATCCCTTCGCGTTGAGGTACTCGAGTGCTTTGCCGATGAATCGCAGCCGTACGTGCATAGTCGGCTCGGTCGATGAAGGCGTGATCGTATCGGCCGCGCCGTAGCGGCGATCACACGTTCTCACTTAAAAGGCGATGCTACAGAGCCGGGCGACTGCCCCCCCGCGGGAGGCGGCCGACGCGTCGAAAATGGCATAATGCCGGCTGCGGGGCTGCCAGAGCCCGTCCGAATGCGCCCTCCAGGAGATCCCATGCTCGTAACGCGCCGTCTCGACATTCTTTTTGGTATTGCCACCGCTGCACTCGCAGCAAGCGCGGCACTGCCAGCGGCTGCACAGCAATACCCGGTGAAGCCGGTCCGTATCGTTGCGCCGTTCGCCCCGGGCGGCGGCACCGACTTCATCGCAAGGCTTATGGCTCAGAAGCTGACCGAAACGCTCGGGCAGCAGGTGATCGTCGACAACCGGCCGGGCGCGGGCGGCACGTTGGGGACTGAGATCGGAGTGAAAGCCCCGCCGGACGGCTACACGCTCACCATGATCGCCGCGAGCTACCCGGTGAATCCGAGTCTCTACAAGCTCAACTTCGATCCCGTGAATGACGTCACCCCGATCATTCAGATCGCGCGTGGACCGTTCCTCGTAGTCGTGCATCCGTCCCTGCCGGTGAAGCACATCAAGGACCTCATCGCGATTGCAAAAGCGAAGCCCGGCGACATCAATTACGCGACGAGCGGAAGCGGCAGTATCGTGCACATGGCGACCGAGCTCTTTCAGATGATGGCCGGCATCAAGATGAATCACATCCCCTATAAAGGTACCGGCCCCGCGCTGACGGACACGATGGCGGGTCACACGACGTTTCTTTTCGGCAGCATTGCTGCAACGATGCCGATCGTAAAAAGCGGCAGACTTCGCCCTATCGCAGTCACGACCGTCAAGCGCATCCCGGCATTGCCGAACGTTCCTTCGATCGACGAGTCAGGCGTAAAAGGTTACGACGTCACGAACTGGCACGGCCTCATCGGACCGCGCAATCTTCCCCGGCCGATCGTGGACCGCATCAACGGTGATGTGACCAAGGTGATCAAACAGAAAGACATGCAGGAGAAGCTGGAAGCCGACGGCGTATCGCCCGCTGGCGGCACACCGGAGCAATTCGGGCAGATCATCCGCCGCGAGATCGACCAGTGGCGTAAGGTGGCCGCGCAGGCGAAGGTGAAAGTCGACTGACGCAGTTGCGGCCGCCGCTTCACCGCGGCCGTCCTGACCTCACAAACGGCAACAGCAGCTCGAGGCCGAGCGCTTTGTAGGCGTTGTTTTGAAGGTAGCTCTCGGAAGTCGCGTCGTTGAGCGCGGCGCCTGTCTCTTCGAGGCCTCGCGAGCGGGTACCCCACCCGAATCGCCACGAGACGTCTGCTCTGCGGCTGCTCGCCCCGGTCGCAAACGCGAATCGGTACTTGCCGGCACGCGCTCTACCCTGCCCTTTCCAACATCCCGGGTCGTAGCCGAGGCCGAGCGATTGCGGGCGCGCCACCGCTCCATTCGTAATGGTCCACATGGCGCAATCAGCGCCAGTGGCCCCAGTGTCCCCGGTGGCGATGATGGCGGTGCCCATAAACGACGACGGGTGGCGTATAGATGCCTACACCGACGGCAGGTGCCGGGTAGTAGTACGCGTCGGGGTAAGGCGCAGGAATCGCCACGCACCCACCTAAGCCGAGTGCTGCAGCGGCGGCAAGAATCAAACGTTTCATGAACACTCCTCGATCGGACTTCGTTCGATTCTGACAACCCGCGGGTCTACGCGTCCCTACCAAAATGTAAGAACTTGTAAGTCCCAGCCGCAGACATTTGGATCCGGCGAACCCAGCGTTGCGGGTGCGGCCCCGAGCTTGGCTGAGCTCATCCGGGGCGGCTTGCCACGCGCTTAGTTAGAAAACCAGACGATCGCCGTTCCGCGTAGTTCAGAGAGGAACTGCGCGGACACCGTCACGCGAAACATCGCGCGAATTGTGACGGAATACGCCCTTGGGCATGCACGTTTTACTCCAAGAGAAAGCCGGCGCTCTTCCGATGGCGCAGCTGACGCAGGTATTGCCGCTGAAACACTTTCTTACAATGTTTCGTGGGGTTTTTCACAACGCATGTGTGGCTCCCTCCTCTAAATTCGCTGTTAATTCATAGAGAAACGGGCAGCACCAAATGATGACCGTTGTGGGCAGCATCAGCCTTCTCAAGAACGTGCCGCTGTTTTCTGCGCTCGGCGACGTGGAGCTCGCGGCCATGCTGCAAACGATGCAGCAACGGACCTACGCCCCTCGTACCTGCATTCTTCGCGCAGGGGAAATCGGCGAAGGGCTGTATGTCGTGCTGAGTGGTCGCGTAAGGGTCCTCCTCGACGACGGCGAAGGTCACGAGATCATCGTGGCCGTGTACGGGGCGAACGAGTTCTTCGGCGAAATCGAGCTGATGGATGGAGGCCCGCGCCTGGCCAATTACGACTGCACGCACCCGACTGAAGTCTTGCACATCCCCAGGAAAGTGGTGCTGGAATGGCTGGAACGAGATCCGGCCCTTGCAATGCTGCTGCTGCGCACCGTCACACGCCGGCTCGCCGATGCGCATCAGAAGATCGGCAATCTCGCACTCGTGAACGTCTACGGGCGCGTCGCACGCGTCCTGCTCGAAGAAGGCCACGAGGCTAACGGCGAATGGCACGTCGAACCGGGCGCCGAGCAGATTGCTGCCATGGTCGGCGCCTCGCGCGAGATGGTCAGCCGAGTGGTAAAAGACATGATCAACCGGGGCATCGTCCGTCGTTACAAGCGCAAGCTCATCGTGATGGACCGCCAGTTGCTGCTCGAGGGTCACTGCCGGCCCGCGCAAAGAAAAGACGCCGTAACAGCGTCTAGTATTTCTTCCTCGCAGCCCTTGTGCTAGCCGGACGGCTCCGTCCCCGCTCGGACTTTCAGATTCGAGCTTCCGCTTTCGTCACACGACGGCGTACCAGGTAGATCGCGCCCAGCGCGCACACGATCAACGCAAGTGAGCGGGGCTCGGGTATGCCGAACACCCGGACGATCTGGCCGCGGATCTCGCCGCCCGGAAAATCGCTGGTGTGCACGTTGATGTACAGGTTGTGCCCGAACAGGTTTGCGAGTTGCGCCGCAAGAAAATTTCCAGGCGAATTGTTAGCGCCTTCGTTTGCATCCCAGACACCAAAAATGACGCCGTTTGCGATATCGACGGTGAGATCGTCCTCGTCGTTCACCGTATCATTTGCCCCGTTGGGCGGTCCCGAGTTCACCAACGTATCGACCTGCCCGAACACGATCGGGCCTGCAACGCCCAGCGGCGCCGTATGTATATGTATGCGTGTGACATTGTCAGTCAGGTTATCGCCGGGCGGGGCTGGGACGTTCGAAATACCGGTCGCGGGATTGATCAAGCGAAAGTCCAACCCCGTGGTGTCCAACACGTAACTCAACTGCGTCATTGCATCGTTCAGAACGAAGAAAGCTACGCCGCTTGTGCCCTGAAAGGGGGGCGTAACCGGCGTTTCCTGATCACTCGTGAGCTGCGCCCTGAATAAGAAATCAGCTTGGGCACTGCCCGCGCCAAACAGCATGCCGAGCACAAAAAGCTTGATGGCGAACTTTTTCATGGTGTGGTTACTCTCCTATCTGGGCCGTGCCTCTCCACCGTTCGCAAACAGCGGAGCTATCGTTGTCAGGGCAATCTGCGCCTTAAGCACATCGTTTGCCACCTGATACGAGCGCTGTAATTTCAATGCCTTAGCCGAATGGCATATAGACAACTGTTAAAGTTCTCGACAGGTGGCTGCGCACGTGCGTGGGAAAAAGCCTTACGTGCGGAAGCCGCATAGGTACGGCGGCAGGCATCATAGCTGCAGTGCCGCTCTCCTTTAACACCATCGCAGGCGCAGCTATTCCCGCAGGTACGCAAAGAAAGCGGCAGCGTAACCCGGCGCCTCTCAGGCGCGCCGCGATTCCGCCGCGCGCCTCAGCGCGCTCAACGTGGTGCGAGTCGTGATGGCTTCGGGGTCGATCCTGAGCTCGATCAATGAGGAGCTAGGCGCTCCGAGCGCGTTCCGGAAGGCGGGTACAAAGTCACCGGTACGTTCCACCTTACAACCTGTCATGCCGTACGCCGCCGCAAGCGCGGGGAAGTCCGGGTTTTCGATCGATGTCGCGTGCACGCGCCCGGGATAGTGCATCTCCTGGTGCATCCGTATGCTGCCGTAGATCCCGTTGTTCACTACGATGAAGACGATCCGAAGCCCGTACTGCTTCGCTGTCGCGAGCTCCTGACTGGTCATTTGAAAGCAGCCATCGCCGGCGAAGCAAACGACGGTCCGGCTCGGATGCACGAGCGCGGCCGCGCACGCCGCAGGTATGCCGTACCCCATCACCCCGCTCGTCGGTGCAAGCTGTGTGCGGAATCCGCGGTATTGATAGAACCGGTGTACCCAACCCGCGTAATTTCCTGCGCCATTCGTGACGATCGTGTCGGCGGGCAGGTGCTCGCGCAGGTACGCCATGATCTCTCCGAGGTCTACGGACCCTGGCATGGTGCTATGCTCGAGCGTCTGCAGGTAATCGGCGTGTGCCGAGCGTGCCCAGTCTCCCCAGGCACAAGACTCCGGAGCTTTCAAGGCACGCACAGCAGAAGCAAATTCCGGCATACCGGAAACGATCATGAGGTCGGCGTGATACACACGCCCGAGCTCATCCGGGTCGGCGTGGACATGGATGAGCTT
>DASRIK010000050.1:0-3033 GCA_035650035.1 Burkholderiales bacterium
TGTGAACATCTCCATTCACCACCGCAAAAGGCTCGCGGCCCAGTAATGGCAGCGCGTTCGCAATGCCGCCGGCAGTCTCCAGCGCTTCGAGCTCGTGCGAGTATCGGATGAGCACGTTCCAGCGGCGCCCGTCGCCGAGCGCGCTTTCGACGCGCGCGCCGAGATGCGAGACGTTGATCACCAGCTCGCGGAACCCGGCGCCTGCGAGCGATTCGATCAGCCAGGCAATGAGAGGTTTTCCGCCCGCCTCGAGCAACGGCTTCGGAGTCGCGTCGGTCAGTGGACGCATGCGCTCGCCGCGCCCGGCGGCCAGGATCATCGCTTTCACGTCAGAAGGTATATGCGGCGTGTGGCGCGCGCTTCTCAACGATATCCAGAAGGCTCACGAGACCCGAGAGCTCCGAGTAACGCTCGGCGACCGGTCGCGCGTACGCCAGGAACCGCGGCGTATCCTCGAGATAGCCGGGCTTGCCGTCACGATAGTGGATACGCGCGAATATGCCGAGCACTTTCAGGTGCCGCTGCAGGCCCATCCATTCGAATGCCCGATAGAAATCTCCGAAGTCGGCATGCACCGGCAAGCCGGCTTTCCTGGCGCGCTCCCAGTACCGCGCGCTCCAGTCGAGCACGCGCGCTTCGGGCCACGACAGGAACGCGTCGCGAAAGAGCGACACGACGTCGTAGGTGATCGACCCGTAAACCGCGTCCTGAAAATCGAGCACGCCGGGATTCGGTTCGCTCAGCATGAGGTTTCGCGGCATGTAATCGCGGTGCACGTAGACCTTGGGCTGCGCGAGGCTCGCGTCGATCAGACGCGCGAACAGGGTCTCGAGCGTGCTCCGCTGCTGCCGGTCCAGCTGAACGCCGAGATGCCGTTCGAGGTACCACTCGGGAAACAGCAAAAGCTCCCGGCGCAGCAGAGCTTCGTCGTACGGCGGCAGCGTGCCGGGTTTGCTCGCGAGCTGCCACTTCACGAGCGCATCGAGCGCGTCGGAGAAAAGCGCATCGGCATTCGTCTCGTTCAAGACGGCGAGATACGTCTTCGTGCCAAGATCCGAGAGGAGCAGATATCCGCGCCCGATATCCTCGGCGATGATTTCAGGTACGTGCACGCCGGCGGCGTGCATGAGGCGCGCGACTTTCACGAACGGCCGGCAGTCTTCGCGCTCGGGCGGCGCGTCCATCACGATCCACGATCGGCCATCTCCACTCACGCGGAAATAGCGTCTGAAGCTCGCGTCTTCGGAAGCGCGCTGAAACGCGAGGTCGCTCCTGCCGAGGCATGCCGAGACCCATTCGCGCAATTCATCGAAACGTAGATCGCCGTTGGACATTCGAACGCGGGATGGAATTGCCTTCGGGGGTGAATTATGCGATTTTACCACCGCTCACGCCGCCTCCCGCGATGCAGACAACTCGAACAATAGGCGTCACGTTCATCGTGCTCTGCGCCGCCCCACTCGCCGCCTCGGCCGCAGACGGTATACGCCTCAAGCCGCAGGGCGCGCTTTCCGCACAGCAGCCCGCGCCGCAGCAGCCTGCGCCCATATTCCTCGAGGCGGACAGGCTGCAGGGCCATTCCGAAAACGAGATCGAGGCCGAAGGCAAAGTACGGCTGCGTCGCATGGACGAGACGTTTTCGGCCGACTGGATGCGCTACGAGGCGCCCACCGAGCAGCTCGACGCGAAGGGCAACGTACGCGCCGAACGCGGGCGCGATGTCATCGAAGGCGATCGCCTGCGCTTCAATTTGGGCACCGAGCGCGGCTTCATGGACAGGCCGAGGTTTCGGTTGAGCCCGATTCCGCCGGACTATGTCCCGCCGGGCGGCGCCGAGGTCGCGCCGGCGGACAGCTTCGCGACACAGCCGTCCCGTCCGGTTGGCTTACAGGGCCGCGGAACCGCGGACCGACTGCTCTTTCAGGGGCCGGACCTCTACCGCTTGGAGCAGGCGAGCTATACCACGTGCGGTCCGAACACCGACGACTGGTTCATTCGCGCACGCGAGCTCGACATAGATAAAGGACGCGACGTCGGCGTCGCACGCGGCGCAAGCATCGTCTTTCTCAACCAGACGATCTTTTACGCACCCTACATTTCCTTTCCGCTGCATCGGGAGAGAAAGTCCGGATTTCTCACGCCGCATTATGGCAGCGCGACCTCGACCGGGATCGAGTTCACGGCGCCTTACTACCTCAACCTCGCCCCCAATTACGACGCGACGCTTTTTCCGCGCGTCATGAGCAAGCGCGGCCTGCAGCTCGGCACCGAGTTTCGATACCTGGAACCTACTTTCCGCGGCGAAGCGCGCCTCGAGTACCTGCCCGACGACAGACAAACCCATTCGAACCGGTACGGATATTTTCTCAAGCATGGTCACACGCTTCCGAATGGGTGGGGCGCTGCGGTCAATATCAATCGGGTTTCGGACGACAAATACTTCACGGATCTCTCGACGCACATCGCGGTGACTTCACGCACGACGCTGGCGAACGAGCTCCTTCTGGCGCGCTCCGGCGTATGGGGTCGGAGCGGCACGTATTCGTTCTCCGCGCTTGCACAGAGCTGGCAGACACTGCAGACAGATCCGCTCGCGCCGATCACTCCGCCCTACAACCGCAAACCGCAGCTCCTGCTGAATGCCTTTCAGCAGGACGTTCTGGGCGGTCTGGGCGGGGACTTCGATCTCTTGTCGAGCTACGTCGACTTCGACCACCCGTCGCTCGTCAACGGCAAACGAGCGCTCGCCTATCCGAGCTTTTCGCTGCCGCTGCAGACCTCGTACGCATACGTCACCCCCAAGGCAGGCCTGCACGTGACGCGTTATATGGTCGATCCGAACACACAGGGGGTCGAGCGGCAGACGCGCACGCTTCCGATAGTCACGACCGACGCCGGTCTCGTGTTCGAGCGCGATACGCGCCTCGCGGGAATGCCATTCGTGCAGACGCTCGAGCCGCGGCTTTTCTACGTGTACATTCCTTTCAAAGACCAGAGCCGGCTGCCGAATTTCGAAAGCGGCGTGCAGGACGT
>DASRIK010000051.1:0-21779 GCA_035650035.1 Burkholderiales bacterium
TTCCAGGCCGCGCCTACAGCGCCGATCAGAAATCCCGCAATGCCGGGACCGACTGCACGTGTCACGCTGAACGCAATGCTGTTCAGCGCGACCGCGTTCGCCGCTTCGGCCCGCGGCACGCTGCTGAACACGAGTGTGTTGCGCATCGTGCGGTCGAAGACCGCGCCAACGCCGGCGAGCACCGAAAACGCGAAGAGATGCCAAACCCTGACGGCATCGAACGCAAGCAGAGCAGAGAGGGTTATCGATATCACGACCATCAGCAATTGGCTGGCGGCAAGCGCGCGGCGCCTGTCGAACCGGTCCGCGACGTATCCGCTGATCGGAGCGAGGAGCAGCATCGGGATCGCGCGCACACCCAGCACGGCGCCGAGCAGGGCCGGCGATTTCGTGACGTCGTACACGACCCAGCCCAGTGTCGCCTGCTGTATCCATTGTCCCGCGGTGGCGAGAAACGTACCGGTCCACAGGCGCCTGAAGTCGCGGTGCCGCAGGGGTGCGAATGTGGTGGCCATCTTGTCTCGTGCGTCTCGCCTTCTATAGCATGTTTCGCAAGCGGGCCGACAGAGTATCTGCGGTTAGAATGGGCGTACGAACCGGGGGCCACCGGGAGGACCAAAGGAGAATAGAAAATGCCGCGTATGACCGGAAACCGTTATTTCGCCGAAGCGATGCGAGGCTATGGTGTGACGCATCTCTTCTACGTGAACTCGATCATCGGCGCAGCCATGAAGGAAATGGAGAGCGTCGGCGTGAAGCGTGTCGTCACGCACGGCGAAAAAGCGGCCGCGTACATGGCGGATGCTTACGCGCGAGCCTCACGGCGGCCTGGCATCTGTCTCGCGCAGGATATCGGGTCCACTAATCTGCTCGCGGGCTTGCGCGACCCGCACATGGCAAGCTCACCCGTGATCGCGATCACCGGCGGGCAGAACGACCAGCCGCGTTATCGCCATGCGTACCAGAACGCGGAGGACTTCAGCGCCTGGAACGTAGTGACGAAGGCGAATTACTCCGTGGATACCGTCGAACGTTTCCCGGATTTGCTGCGTCAGGCCTTTCGTGTCGCGACGACCGGCACACCGGGTCCCGTGCACCTGGAGCTCCGCGGTAATGCCGGCCAGATGCTCGACAAGGAAGCCGATTTCGATGTCACGTGGGAAGAGCGGTTCATGCGCTTTCCCGCTTTTCGCCCTGCGGCCGAGCCGGAGGCCGTGAAGGCCGCAATCGCAGTGCTTGCGCGCGCGGCGAAGCCCATCATCGTCGCGGGCGGCGGTGCCGCAGCATCCGGTGCGGGTCCGGAGATCGTGAAGCTCGCGGAGCTGCTCGCGATTCCAATTGCGACGAGTCTGCACGCGAAAGCGATCGTTCCGGACGATCATCCGCTGAACGTCGGTATTCCAGGCAGCTATTCGCGGTGGTGCGCCAACAAAGCCATCCAGGCGGCGGACCTTGTTTTCTTCATCGGCAGCCACAGCGGCGGCCAGGTGACGAATGGCTGGCAGATTCCGAAGCTCGGCACGCCGGCCATACAGCTCGACATCAACCCCGAAGAGCTCGGCCGCAACTATCCGAACGCCGTATCGCTTTGCGGAGACGCCAAAGTCGTTGTCGGCCAACTCATCGACGCCGCCGGCAAAGAGCCCACGCGCCGCGCCGAGTGGATCGAGCAGATCCGAAGCTACGTCGCGGACTTCTGGGCCGAGAGCGAACCGCTGCGCACGTCCGACGCCGTGCCGCTTCGGCCCGAGCGCATTTGTAAAGAGCTCGAAGAGTGGCTGCCGGGCGATGCTACGCTTGTCGTCGACACGTTTCACGCCGCGATGTGGACGGGGCAGATGATCCGGATGAAAGCGGGACAGACGTACCTGCGGTGCGGGGGCTCGCTCGGCTGGGGTTTCCCCGCCGCGATCGGCGCGAAAGCCGCGCTTCCGCACAAACCCGTGATCGCGTTCGTCGGCGACGCGGGCTTCTACTATCACATGGGCGAGATGGAGACCGCCGCGCGCGCGGGCCTCAATCCCGTGATCGTGGTGAACACGAACTACTCCGGCGGCGTGCTCGAGAACGTGGTTTACGAGCGCTCGGTCAACTTCGCGAAAGTGGCGGAATCGATGGGGTGCGTCGGCATTCGTGCCGAGAAACCCGCGGAGATCCGGCCTGCATTGGAAAAAGCGCTGGCATCCGGTCGACCGGCAATCGTCGACGTCGTGAGCGATCGAGCCGTTCGTGCGCAACGCGGCTGGGTCCCGCCGGCGATCAGTGGCGAGTGACTGATTGGAAGAGGTGATCAGAACCAGTAATTGGAACACGTGACCGGAAGAGATCACCCGTTTGACCGCACAAAAATAAGCTAGGCGGCGTTCGGGGGTTTGCAACAGGGAGGCCTGCAGGTAAACACCGATGGAGGAATGCGATGAACGGTCTTGCGTTGTTGGGAGCAGGTGTGGTTCTGGGCGTTGCGTCTGCGACTGTGGGTGCGGCAACGAAGGATAAGGAGGGGTCCTATCCGAACCGGCCGGTGAGATTCATCGTGCCTTTCGCGCCTGGAGGACCCAGCGACATCCTCTCTCGTCTGGTCGGGCAGAAGCTCGGCGAAAACATCAACCAGACGATCGTCGTCGATAATCGCGGCAGTGTCGGGGGCCTCCTTGGCTTCGAGGCGGGCGCGAAAGCGGCGCCCGATGGATATACGCTGCTCATGTCGGCGAACAGCCTGCTCACGATCAACCCGCACGTTTACAAAAAGCTGCCGTACGATCCCAAGAAAGACCTGCAGCCGATCTCGCAGCTCACGTCGACGGGTAACGTGTTCGTCGTGCATCCATCGGTGGCGGCGACCTCGGTCAAGGAGTTCGTCGCGCTTGCGAAGGCGAACCCCGGCAAGATCAATTACGCCACGACCGGCACCGGCAACCTGCTCGGCATCGCCGATTTCAAGGCAAAGGCCGGTATCGATATGGTCGCGGTGCCATACAAGGGAACCGGCCAGGCGGTGATCGACCTCGTGGGAGGTCATGTCCAGATGTTCTTCATGAATCCGCTGGTCGCCGTAACGAACGTGAAAACCGGAAAGCTGCGCGCGCTCGCCGTCACTTCGCTCGACCGCAATCCCGCCTTGCCCGACGTGCCCACCGTCGATGAGTCGGGCGTGCCGGGATACAAGAACATCACGTGGCACAGCATCCTCGTTCCCGCGGGCACGCCGAAGCCGATCGTCGCGCGCTTGAACAAGGAGATCGTGAAGATCGTGCACACGCCCGACGTGAAGGAGCGCCTGCAGGGACTCGGCCTCACGCCCGTGGGCTCCCCACCCGAGCAGGTGACCAGGATGATGAACGAAGAGTCTGCGGAGGTTGCAAAGCTCGTGAAGCTGATCGGCCTGCAGCCGCAGTAATTGGACAACGAGGAGAATGGATGGCGAATGTCGGTGTGAAGCTTGTCGGTACGTTGTTGTCGTGTGGCGCGGTGACCGCTTACGCGGCTGAAGCTCCGTACCCGACGCGGCCCGTGAGGGTGATCGTGCCATTCGCCCCCGGCGGTCCGAGCGACATCCTCGGCCGCCTCATGGCGCAGAAGCTGTCCGATGCCATGGGGCAGACGTTCGTCGTAGACAATCGCGGCAGCGCCGGCGGTGTCGTCGGGTTCGAAATCGCAGCGAAAGCAGTGCCGGACGGCTACACGATATTGATCGGCGGCGGCAGCGCGTTAACTCAGAACCCGAGCCTTTACGCGAAGCTGCCTTACGATCCTCGCGATTTTCAACCGATATCCCAGCTCACGGCCGGCCCGAACCTGCTCGTCGTCCATCCTTCCGTCCCGGCGAAATCGGTGCAGGACCTGATCGCACTCGCGAAAGCGAAGCCCGGACAGATCAACTTCGCGTCAGCCGGCACCGGCAATCGTCTGGCCTCGGAGCTTTTCAAGTCGATGGCGGGCATCGAAATCGTGAATGTGCCGTACAAAGGCACGGGCCAGGCGATCAACGAGCTCGTCGGCGGCCAGGTGCAGATGATGATGATGAACATGATCGCCGCGATGCCGCAGGTGAAAAGCGGGAAGCTACGGGGACTCGCGGTGACGACGCTCAAGCGCAGCCCTGCGCTGCCGGAGACGCCTACGGTCGCCGAATCGGGTTTGCCGGGATTCGAGGTGACGTCGTGGCATTGTGCGATGGCACCCGTCAAGACACCGAAGCCGATCGTCTCGCGATTGAGTGCAGAGCTCGCGAAAATCGTGCACCTGCCCGACGTGAAAGAGCGGCTCCAGACTCAGGGACTCGAGCCGGTGGGGTCCACGCCGGAGGCATTGAGCGCGTACATCAGGGAAGAGACCGTGAAGTACGCGAAGCTCATCAAGCAGATCGGACTCAAGGGCGAGTGAGCATCACGTCCAAAGTATTTCTACGAGGGAGGCAAAGATGGCGCAGAGCCCAGTAACTCCAATTCGTCGAGTGGTGACGGGTAACGACGAGCGCGGCAAATCGAAGGTCGCCTGGGACGGACCCGCGCCCAGCGTGCACGACGACAGCGCCACGGGTGCAGGTCGCGGGCACATCGACTTCTGGGTATGGAACGACCCCCAGATTTCGCTCTCCGGCACGACCGACGACGGCAACCTCAAGTACGACTTTCCGGGACCGGTGAACGGTGGGCATTGGCGGCTCGTGCAGGGACCGCCTCGTCCACGCGGCTACGATCAGTCGAAAGATTCGCTGTACGTGCCGCCACACGAGCCGGAGCGACACGGCGTCGGCCCGCGCTGGGATCGCGGCGGGAGCTCCTCGCACTCGGGCGGCATGCACAAGACCGAAACCGTCGACTACGCGATCATCATCGACGGCCAGCGCACGCTCGTGCTCGACAGCGGGAAAGTGACGTGGAATCCGGGCGACATCGTGATCGACGTCGGCGCGTGGCATCAGTGGCTGAGCGAGAGCGAAGAAGTCGGCGGCCGCATCGCCTTCGACATGATCGCGGCGCGATTCGTGGATGGGCCCGTCGGCCTTGCGCAGGGCAACGACAAGGTGATGAAAGCGCCGCCCGACCAGAAGCTCCCGGCGGGTGTGAAGCCGGTCCGACGCATCGTGGTTACCGATCGCGAGCCGTGGAAGTCTTCGGTCGTGAGCGATGGACCGTCTCCGGACGTTCGCACGGACCCGGCGCGTCCCGGCTTCGCTTTGCAACGGATGTGGGTGACCGACGGAACGCCCTCGAAGATCGCACTCGAGTCCCTGCATCTGCCGCACGTGCTCGTGCCGCCGAAGAACGGGTCGGTCCTGAACGTCGTGACGTTGCCGCCGGACGACAGCTGGAAAGGCAAAGTCGGGGAGAAGGAAGTGAAAGCCTGGTACCAGTCCGTCGGCGCGCCCGAAGCGTCGACGTATTCCCAGAATGCGCCGCACCCCTACATGCAGAAGACGTCTACCGCTGATTTCGTGATCGTGCAGGAAGGCGAAGCCGTGCTCGTGCTCGATACGCAGGAAGTGCCGGTGAAGAAAGGCGACTTCATCGTGATCCGCGGCCAGAACCACGCGTGGAGCAACCGAAGCGCGAAGCCCGTGACGCTGGCGATTGCGTCACATGACGGCAAGGCGTAGCGCCGTCGGCTGTGCCGCGCTGCTCGCATTCGCCGTAACGAACGCGCTCGCGCAGGCGCCGTATCCCACGCGCCCCGTGCGCATCATCGTCCCGACGTCGCCGCCCGGCGGCGCCGACAGCGTGGCGCGCGCCATCGCACAGCCGATGTCCGAGCGCTTCGGTCAGCAGGTGATCGTCGATAATCGCGCCGGCGCGAGCACCATGATCGGCGGCGAGCTCGCCGCGAGAGCGCCGGCCGACGGCTACACGCTGCTCCTCGGCATCAGCACGCTCGCGACCAACGTGGCCACGTTCAGGAAAGTGCCCTACGACGCGCTGCGCGACTTCACGCCCATCACGCATGCCGCGATCCAGACGCTCATGCTTGCGGCGCATCCGTCGTTTCCGGCGAAGACCGTGAAGGAGCTCATTGCGATCGCCAAGGCCCGCCCAGGTGACGTCGTCTATTCGTCGCCCGGGTTCGGCACGAACCCGCAGCTCGGGATGGAGCTCTTCCTGTACATGAGCGGCACGCGCATGCTCCACGTGCCCTACCGCGGCGGCGGCGAATCCATTCTGGCGCTCGTATCCGGACAGGTCTCTGTCACTGTCGCCTCGACGCTCGGTGCGATGCCCCAGGTGCGTGCCGGCCGTCTGCGCGCGCTCGGTGTCACGAGCTCCAAGCGTCTTGCAAGTGCCCCCGACATTCCTACGATCGCGGAAGCCGGCGTGCCCGGTTACGAATCGCTGCAGTGGTACGGCCTGCTTGCGCCGACGGGCGTGCCGCCGGAGATCCTTGCACGCGTCTACAAGGAAGCCGTGGCGGCATTGCGCATGCCGGATGTGACGTCGCGGCTCGAGGCTGACGGCAGCGAAGTGATTGCGAGCACACCGGAGCAGTTCGGTGCGTTCATCCGGGCCGAGACGGTCAAGTGGGCGAAGCTCGTGAAAGCGGCCGGCATTCAGCCGGAGTGACGCGCCTCACTCGTTGCCGCGGCAGCGGCAGACGTTCGTTCCGCGCCGTTTGAAACCGGCTTTCGTGTAAAGCGCGTGTGCCGCGTTTCAATCACCGAGCCGCGATGGCCTTACGCAGCTCACCCGTCACGCGCGAGCCTTCGGCGAGGATGAACGCGATCTCGCTGTTTGTCGTGATGAACTGCGCGCCTTTGCGTATGAAGTCGGTCTGCCGCGCGATGTTGCGATCACCGCCGACGCCCGGGACCTTCCCGTGTGCTTTCGCCGCAGTGATGACTTTATCCAGCGCGGCGAGGTGCTCGGGGCTGCCGAACGTGCCGGGTCTGCCAAGCGCGGTGAGGAGATCGTTCGAGCCCACGTGAATGACGTCGACACCTTCCACGGCCGAAATCTCGTCCACGTTGTCGAGCCCCTCCTTCGTCTCGATCATGCATACGACGAGCGTGCTGTCCTGCAGCGCCGGCACGGCGTCGGCGGTGTTCAGCGGCCTGAAGTCGAAAATCGGGTAGCCGCCGCCAACGGAGCGCTTGCCCAGCGGGGGAAACTTCGCGCGATTCACCGCCCGCCGCGCTTCCGCCGCGTTGTTCACGTCCGGGAACACGATGCCGGTGACGCCGTTGTCGAGCAGCACCTGCGTGTCGGGATCGTCGCAGCTTCGGACACGGACGAGCGGTGCGATCCCGATCGCGACCGCGGTCTGTGCGATGTGCGCGATCGTCTCGACGGAGAAAATCGAATGCTGCGCATCGATGAAAATGAAATCGTGGCCGGTCGTCTTCGCGATGCGCGCGATGTCGCCGGAGCGGGCGAGCCGCACGTTCATGCCGAGCGCGACCTTGTTGGCCTTGAAAAGCTCCTTCAGCGGGTTCGGAAGGGAAACGGCGGCCATCGTGGCTCCTGCTGCAGGTGAGGGGGGTGGCAGAGGATAACTCGACGCATGTTATCCTGCACGCGGCGGGATACACGCAGGTCATGTCAACCCCGAGGATACGGGTCCCGTTTTTCCTTTCAAACTGCGAGGAGGACAACCATGAATTCGAAGCTGAAACACGCGGTGTGCGCCGGTATCGCTGCAGCAGCTGCAGTCTCGGCAGCGGCACCCGCCCACGCTCAGCAATACCCGGCCAAGGTCGTGCGCGTCATCGTGCCGTTCGCGCCGGGCGGCGGCAGCGACATCACTGCACGCCAGTTTTCGCACAAGCTCTCCGAGTTTCTCGGTCAGCAATTCGTCGTCGACAACCGCGGTGGCGCGGGCGGCCTCATCGGCATGGAGCTCACGGCGAGAGCACCCGCGGACGGCTACACGATCATGATGATGTCCGCCAGCTTTGCGGCGACATCGGCGGTCCAGAAGCCGGCGTTCGACCCCATCAATTCGATCGTGCCCGTTGCGGAGTTCGGCTACACGCCGTTCGTGGTGACGATCCACCCGTCGCTGCCGGCAAAAACCATCAAGGAGCTCATCTCGCTCGCCCGCACGACCAAAGGCGGTCTGAGCTATGCCGGGACCGGCACGGGCGGCGCGACCCATCTCGCGACCGAGCTTCTGTCGAGCATGGCGAAAATCAAAATGGTGGCGATCCAGTACAAGAGCACCGGCGCCGCGATGGCGGATCTGCTTTCCGGCCAGGTGCCGGTGATCGTCGGAAGCCTGCTGCCCGTCACGCCGCACGTCGGAAGCGGCAAGCTGAGAGCGCTTGCCGTGACGACGGCGAAGCGCTGGCACACGCTGCCGAACGTGCCCACGGTAGCCGAAACGATTCCCGGCTACGAAGTCGAGCTGTGGTTCGGTACCATGGCGCCGCGCGGAACGCCGCAGCCCATCATCAACCAGTTGAACGCCGCGATCAATAAAGCGGTGCAGTCGCCGGATATCAAGAAAACGCTCGAAAGCGACGGCATGATCGGCAGCAACGCCACGCCGGAGCAATTCGGTCAGCGCATTCGCAAGGATTACGATCGCTGGCTGAAAGTCGTCAAGGAAGCGAACATCAAGGTCGAGTGACGCAGTAAATCGCGTCGCTCAACGTGAATGCCGGACGCAAGCCCGGCATGACGATCCCGGCTGAGATTATTTCGCCGGGCGGCTCACATATCGTCAGCTATCCTTTCGCGCTTCTGGCACATCACTCGCTTTGACTTCCCCTGACGTGGCTTCGGCCACTTACCTCGGGGAACTACATGGCAGCAAAGCGCGTGGCTCTTGCACTGCAGGGTGGCGGCTCGCACGGCGCGTACACGTGGGGCGTTCTCGACCGGCTGCTCGAAGAAGAGCGGATCGAAATCGAAGGTGTGAGCGGCGCAAGCGCGGGCGCAGTCAACGCCGTCGTTCTCGCGCATGGATATGCCGAAGGCGGCCGCGAAGGCGCGAAGCGTGCGCTCGACGCATTCTGGCGGGCAGTCGCCAGCATGCCTTACAGCGGCATGAGCATCGCTCCCGACGCGCAGCGGCCCGATCCCGCTTCGAAAAGCTATCTCTTCCTCACGCGCTTCTTTTCGCCTTATCAGCTCAATCCGCTGAATGTGAACCCGCTGCGCGACATTCTGTCCGCACAGATCGATTTCGACGCCTGCGCTTGCGCAGCCCGCTGAAGCTATTCATCTCGGCGACGCGCGTGAGCGATGGCGCGCTGAAAATCTTCTCGCGTGGGGAGCTCACGTTGAATGCGGTGCTCGCCTCCGCATGCCTGCCTTCCATCCACCACACAGTGGAGGTCGACGGCGTCGCATACTGGGACGGCGGGCTCGCGGCGAACCCGCCGGTGAGCGTGCTCGTCTATCGCTGCGATGCGCGAGACGTGCTGGTCGTGGTACTGAACCCGCGTGGCGGGGACAAGATACCTGCTACCGCGGACGAAATCGCCGAACGGGTGACGCAGATCAGCTTCAGCTCTGCATTGTCGAGCGAGTTGCATGCGATCGCGCTCGCCAGGGCTGAAGCGCAGCAGTCGTCTTTTGCGTGGGGAAGACTCGACCGGCGTCTCAGCCGTCTCAATCTGCATGTGATCGATTCCGGCTCGTATCTGTCGGCGCTCGATCCGACGAGCCGCTTCAATACCGGCGGCAACTTCATCGCGTCACTTCGCGAAGAGGGAAGAAAGCAGGCCGACGCATGGCTCCGGAACAATCTGCATTCGATCGGCATGCGCTCCACATTTGCGCTCGATGCCGCATTGATGCGGACGTAAGGCGGCGGACAGCGCGATCGCAGCGAGATTGCCCGATGATAGGCTTCAGGACAGGCTTCGCGCCGGCGGCGCTTCGCAATCAGACGCCGACGGCGGCTTTCACGCGCGCGCGCGTGAGCGGCAGGTCGCGGATGCGCACACCGAGCGCGTCGGCGACGGCGTTGGCAAGCGCCGCGGCAGTCGGGCCCTGCGCCGCTTCGCCTGTCCCGAGGAACGGCGTGCCGGGGCGCGTGATGATATGGACGTCGATGGCTTCGGGCACGCTCGAGAAGCGCAGAATCGGATACGTACTCCAGTCCCGGCTGGTCACGCGTGTCGTGTCGAACGAGACCGACTCGTAAAGCGTCCAGCTGAGCGACTGAATGATCCCGCCTTCGGTCTGATTGCGAATGCCGTCCGGATTGACGGCTTCCCCGCTGTCGATTGCCGAGACCGCCCGGACCGGCCGGATCGAGCCGCTTTCGCGATCGACTTCGACTTCGACGGCAACCGCACAGTACGCGGCGAGGTTCTTGTAGCGTGCGTAGCCGAAGCCGCGCCCGCGGCCGCGCGATTTCCTAAACTGCGACCAGCCGAAGCGCTCGGCGCAGGCGCTGATCACGTCCTTGCCCCGCGGATCGTCGAGATGGCGCAAGCGGAAATCGACCGGATCGACTTTCGCCGCAAGTGCGAGCTCGTCCATGAAGCTCTCGATCGCGAACACGTTGTGATAGGCGCCGAGCGCACGCAGTGCCGAGACACGCAGGGGCGAAGTAGTCACGAAGTGGTGAATGACGCGCGGGTTCCGGAACGTATAACCCGGCAGCGCGTTACGGTTTCCGCCGCCCGCCGGCAACGGCAGCGGCTTCGGATGCGGCGGCGTGAATGGCTTCTCGATGTGCCATGCCGGCCCGAGATGCCCCGCGGGCGCCGGGCGCGTCAAATGGGTGCTGCTCCAGACTTCGTACTGCCAGTCGCTCACGCTCTGGCCATCGAGCCGCGCCCTCACCGTAGAGATCATCACGGAGCCATAGGGCTCCCACGCGTGCTCGTCTTCTCGCATCCACTGCACACGCACGGGCCGCGACGGGAACGCAGTCGCAATGAGCGCAGCATCCGCGCCCGCGTCGTCGGCACCGTTGTGGCCGTAGCAGCCCGACCCTTCCATGTGGATCACACGTACGCGCTCCGGCGGCGTGCGAAGCATCTCGGCGATAGCGGCGCGCAGCGGGTAAACACCCTGCGTGTGCGAATACACCGTGACTACGCCGTCCTGCACGAGCCCGACCGCGCACGAAGGGCCGATCGAGGCGTGCATCTGGTACGGGCGGCGATACGTCGCGCTGATCGCGCCCGACCCCAGTGCGACTTCAGCGGCACCGCCGAGGTCGATGTAGTCCTCCCTGGGAAGCCGCTGAAAGTGACTGTAGAGATCCGTCGGCTGCGGCAGCGTCGGACGCTCTTCCCATTTCACGCTTTTCGCAAGCTCGCGACTCGCGACGATAGCCTGGTACTCGCGCTCGGCGATGACGGCGAGGAAGCTGCCATTGCGCACCACGCGCAATACACCTGGCAGCTTCGCGATGCGGGCGTCGTCTACCGAGGCGAGCTTCGCGCCATAGCTTGGCGGCCGCACCACACGCGCGTGCACCATGCCTGGAAGACGCAGATCCTGCACGTAAATGGCGCGACCGGTCACCTTCGCAGGAATATCGACGCGCTGCATCGATTTGCCAATGACGCCGCGCGTCTTCGGGTCGCGCAACGGTGAATCGGACGTGGCGTTGACGTGCAGCGTCTCGCCGGTGACGAGTTGTCCATACGTGATGCTGCGCCCGTCGTCGGCCCGTATTACGCCGAGATGGACCTTCAGCTGTGCGGGCGGCACGCCGAGCCGTTGCGATGCGAGCGCCACGAGGATCGCGCGCACCTGGGCCGAGGCATGCAGGATGGCCGTAGCGCTGTCCTGCATCGACTGGCTGCCGGCGGTATAACCTTCGTTCGGCGTGCGCCCGGTATCGGCGGTGACGAGCGTGATCGCATGCGGATCCACGACGAGCTCCTCGGCGGCCACTTGAATGATTGCGGTCTTGATGCCCTGGCCGAGCTCGGCTTTGCCGGTGAAGACAGTGATGGCGCCGTTCGCTTCGATCTTGATCCACGCATCGAGCATGGGGGCCGTTTTGAGGCTGCCGGGAAGCTGCGCCGCAGGCTTGGGCTGCGCGCCGACGTTCTGCCCCTCGGTCGTCGCGGCGCGCAGCGCAGGCGCAAGCGAGAAGCTCACGACCAATGCCCCGCCGCGTGCCAGAAAGTCTCGCCGCTCGCGATCCACGATCACCCTCCGTTCGGGCGGCCGCGGCTCGCCTTCATGAGCCCGGCCGCGCGCTCGACTGCACGCAGGATGCGCATGTGCGTTCCGCAGCGGCAGAGATTCGCGTTCATGTGCCGGCGGATTTCCGCTTTGGAAGGCGCCGGATTCGCTTCGAGCAGTGCCTGCGCACGCATCATCATCCCCGGTATGCAGTAGCCGCATTGCGCCGCCTGCTCTTCGATGAATGCACGCTGCACGGGCCCGGGGTTTTCCACGGTGCCGAGCCCTTCGATCGTCTTTACGCGCCGGCCCTGCAACGCGGCGATCGGTGTGATGCAGGAAAACACCGGCCGGCCGTCCAGCATCACCGTGCACGATCCGCACTGCCCCAGGCCGCAACCGAACTTGGCCCCGTTCAGTTGCAGATGGTCCCTGAGAACGTAGAGCAGCGGAGTCGCCGGATCGGCGTCGATCTCGTGGACCTTGCCGTTCACATCGAGTTTGATCATAGCTTCCTCGCCTCACGCACTTCACGCTCGACGTCGTTCCACGCCGGCTGGCCGCTGTAAGCCGCGCGCACGTACGTGACGAGCGCGGCGAGCTGATCGTCGGTGAGGATTGCCGCAAAACCGGGCATGAGAGGCCCCGGCTCGCCGTCGGGCGGACTCATTCCCTGCACGATGACGCGTATGAGATTGCGCGGGGTTGGTGCAGTCACGGACGTGCTGAGCGCGAGATGCAATGCATCGCTCGAGGGCGCGCCCGGCGGACGCCGCGTCTGGGCGTGACAGCCCGCACACGTGGAGCTGTAAACGACTGCACCGATATCGACCTTGTCCTGGCTCGCTTGCCGCGCGCCTTTCTCCGCTTGTGGGTCGGGAGGCGCACCGCGGGCGCGCGCGAGTGCCTGCTCCGCGCGCTGCTGCCTTTCCGGATTTGCTTCCATGAGCGATGCGACATAGGTCGCGATGGCGCGCACCTCCTGCTCGGGAACATTCGCCATGCTGTGCACGATGAGCGCCATCGGGCCCACGGCAACGTCGTGCGTATCGCTCGCGCCGTGCCGAAGATAACGCAGCAGCGATTCCGCGGTCCACGGCACCGGTGCCGGAGACGAACCGTTCAGCGCCGGCGCATGCCAGCCTTCCGCTTCGCCGCCCGCGAAAAACTGCTTGTTCTTTTCGGCGCCCAGCGCGTTCCGCGGCGTGTGACACGCCCCGCAGTGGCCGAGGCCGAGCGAAAGATACGCTCCGCGGTTCCACTCGGCGCTTTGTGCCGGGTCGGGGCGGAAGCGCTGCTCGTCGAAAAACAGCATCTTCCAGCCGGCCAGCAGCATTCGTATGTTGAAAGGGAACCGAAGCTCGTTCGGAGGCTCCTCGGTGCGCACGGGCTCACGCGTCATGAAGAACGCGTACAGCGCCTGCAGGTCCTCGTCGCTCGCGAGCGTGAAGTGGTTGTAAGGGAAAGCCGGATAGAGATGGCGGCCTTGCCGGTCCACGCCTTCACGCATCGCGCGCACGAACGCAGTCTGCGGCCACCGCCCGATTCCGGTCTCCGGATCGGGTGTGATGTTCGTGCCGTAAATCGTTCCGAACGGCGTTTTCAAAGGATACCCGCCCGCGTAGGCTTTGCCGCCCGGCGGGGTATGGCACGCGGTGCAGTCCCCGATGGCGGCGAGCGACGCGCCACGAGCGACGAGTGCAGCGTCGAAAGCAGTGCGTGGGGCCGGCTCGACGGGCGCGATTTCCGTACGCCACGATACCGCGGCGAACAGCGCTGCGATGATCAGGACCGAGAGCAGCAGACCGAGAACAAGGCGCCGGGCCATTGGCGAACAGGGGGACGAAGTGGCGCAATCGTGCATTTACCGTGCCGTCAAGGCGCGTCGCGCAGAAATGCACCCGCAGGAGGCGCGTGCCGGGCGCGGTCCTTGCTGAAAGGACCGCGCCTACCGTTCGCGGACGTCCAGATGAATGACCCGGCACCGAAAGTGACTGAATCCGAAGTCAAACTGCCTCAGCCGAGGCGCAGGCGCGCGCGCCGCTCACGAATCACGGAGGGACTGCCCGACCCGCTCGGCGCCACCTGGGACGGACTGGGGGTGAACTTCGCGCTGTTCTCGGCGAACGCGACGAAAGTCGAGCTGTGTCTTTTCGATGCGGTAGGCAAACGCGAGCTCGAGCGTATTCCGCTTCCGGAGTACACAGACGAGGTGTGGCACGGTTATTTGCCCGACGCGAGACCCGGCACGGTGTACGCGTATCGCGTGCACGGCCCTTACGCGCCGGAGCAGGGGCATCGCTTCAATCCGAACAAGCTCGTGCTGGACCCGTACGCGAAAGCGCTGGTCGGCGAGCTCAAGTGGACCGATGAGCTCTTCGGCTATCAATTGAACGCCGAAGGCGCGGACCTCACGTTCGACGAGCGGGACAGCGGGCCCAACATGCTCAAGTGCCGCGTCGTCGATCCGGCGTTCACGTGGGGGCGGGAGCGCCGGCCGATGATTCCCTGGGACCGCACGATCTTTTACGAAACGCACGTGCGCGGTTACACGATGCGCCATCCGGCGGTCCCCGAGGAGCTGCGCGGAAAATTCGCAGGGCTCGCCGTGCGCGAAGTCGTGAATTACATCCGCAATCTCGGCGTGACGTCCATCGAGCTCCTGCCCGTGCAGGCCCCGATCGTGAGCCGCCATCTCATGGACAAAGGGCTCACGAACTACTGGGGTTACGACACGATCGGTTTTTTCGCACCGAATCCGCGTTACTCGGCGACCGGGTCGATCGCCGAATTCAAGGAGATGGTCGCGCACCTTCACGATGCGGGCATCGAAGTGATCCTCGACGTCGTGTACAACCACACGCCGGAAGGGAACGAACGCGGTCCGACGCTTTCCTTCAAAGGCATCGACAATGCTTCGTACTACCGGCTCATGCCCGATCAGCCACGCTACTACATCAACGACACGGGCACGGGCAACACGCTCAAGCTGAGCCACCCCCGCGTACTGCAAATGGTCACTGACTCGCTGCGTTACTGGGTCACGGAGATGCGCGTCGACGGTTTCCGCTTCGACCTCGCGACCATACTCGCGCGTGAAGAACATGGGTTCGATCAGGGCGGCGGCTTTCTCGACAGCTGCCGTCAGGACCCGGTGCTCTCGAAAGTGAAGCTGATCGCGGAGCCGTGGGACATCGGGCCGGGCGGTTATCAGGTCGGCCAGTTTCCGCCGGGCTGGGCTGAATGGAACGACAAATTCCGCGACACCGTGCGCGCGTACTGGAAAGGGGACGAAGGCAAGGTGCCGGAGCTCGCGCCCCGAGTCACCGCATCAGGCGATCTCTTCAATCGCCGGGGTCGCAAGCCCTGGGCAAGCGTCAACTTCATCACCGCGCACGACGGCTTCACGCTCAACGACCTCGTTTCCTACAACGAGAAGCACAATGAAGCGAACGGCGAGGACAATCGCGACGGCCATTCCAACAATCTTTCCTGGAACTCCGGTGCGGAAGGTCCGACCGACGATCAGCAAATCATCGCGCTGCGTGAGCGGCAGAAGCGCAATTTCCTCGCGACACTGTTTTTCTCGCAGGGCACGCCGATGCTGCTGGCCGGCGACGAGTTCGGCCACACGCAGAGTGGCAACAACAACGCTTATTGCCAGGACAACGAAACGACGACCTGGCTGGACTGGTCCGAGCAGCGCGAGGAGGACAAGGACCTGACGCGCTTCACGCGCAAGCTCATCGCTTTGCGCCAGCAGTACCCGATCCTGCGGCGCAGCCGCTTTTTTGTGGGCGTGCACAATCCCGAGCTCGACGTGAAAGACGTGACGTGGGTCGATCCTCGCGGGCAGGAGAAAACCGAAGACAGCTGGAAAGATCCCGGGGAGCGCTGCTTCGGGATGGTGCTCGACGGGCGTGCGCAGCCTACCGGCATCGTGAGGCCCGGTTCCGACGCCACGATGCTCCTCATTTTCAATGCCTATCACGACGTCGTTGTCTTTACCTTGCCCACGGTCCCGGGCGGCACACGGTGGAGATGCCTCATCGACACCAACATCCCCGAGCGTCCCGACGAGCCGCTCTTCAAGGCGGGCGACGAGTATCAGATCACGGGCCGCTCTTTTCTCCTGTTCGTGCTTCAGAACGGAAGCGCGCACTAACTTGCACTCATAACGCGTGAGCGGCGCGGATACCGGTGCGGTGAGCAGGTACGCTGCCTGCTAAAGCGGCAGCGCGGAAACGCCTGCAGTCGGCATGCTCTTCGATGGGAGCCGTTGCTCGCGTCCGTTGGCCGATGGCATGATCTAATGTTTATGTATCGCGCGGAGCCTGCGCTCCGCGTACGCAGGGAATTGCCCGACTGTATGTCCGCGGCATCTGACAAACATCCACGTTCGTCCGTATCAGAAGAGCTGCTGCCGCATAGCGCGCAGCAGACGGCTGCTGCTCCCGAAAAGCCGCACGCGCTTCAGCACGATCGGCCGATCGATGAATTCCTCGCGATGCTCGCTCACGAGTTTCGCAACCCGCTTGCGCCGATCCGAAGCGCCGTCGAGATCATGCGTGTCATCGGACAGAAAGATCCAGCGCTCGAGAAAGCGCGCGAGGTCATCTCGCGACAGGTGGATCATCTTTCCCGCCTGGTGGACCAGCTGCTCGACGTAAGCCGCGTGAAGCGGGGCACGATAGGGCTTGTACGCGCGCCTGTCGATGTGAACGCGATCCTCTGGCGTGCAGTGGAATTGGTGGAGCCGCTCATTGCCGAACGCGGACATCAGCTGAAGGTGCTGCCGCTCTCGCAGCCGGTCAACGTGGAAGGGGACTTCGAGCGACTCGGCCAGGTTGTCTCGAATCTCCTCGACAACGCGGCACGCTATACCGAAGGCCGCGGCGAGATCGTGCTCGGTGCCGCGCTGGAGAAAGATGCAGTCGTGATTCGCGTCAAAGACAACGGTGTCGGTATTCCGCCGGACGCGCTGCCGATCATTTTCGACCTCTTCGCGCGTGGGGAGCATGGCGCCGAACGCTCGCAAGGCGGACTCGGTATCGGGCTCATGCTGGTGCGCGAGCTCGTGGAGCTGCACGGCGGCTCGGTCGAAGCGAAAAGCGAAGGCGAGAATCAGGGCTCCGAATTCACCGTGCGCTTGCCGCTCGAGGCGTCGGTGCGCCGCGCGCAGGCAGTGCGGAAGCAGCCCGGCCGGGAGACTCCACGGCGTATCGTCCTGATCGACGACAACGTGGACGCAGCTGAAAGTCTCGCGATGCTTTTGCGTCTCAAAGGCCACGAAGTACACGTCGCGTACGATGGTCCCGCCGGTGTGTCACTCGCGAGGAAGACAGTTCCCGATTGCGTGCTCGTCGACATCGGGCTGCCCGGCATCGACGGCTACGAGGTCGCGAAACGGCTGCGCTCGCACGATCACAACGGCATGCTGCTCGTCGCGCTGACGGGCTACGGACAGATCGAGGACCGCCGACGCTCCGAGCAGGCGGGTTTCGACCACCACCTGGTAAAGCCGGTCTCGCAGGACGTGCTGGACGACTTGCTGCGCGAACCTTAGGGTGCGTCAACGACGCACCGCGACAGCATGAAGCGCGGAAGACGCAAAGGACGCGGAGGAAACCTGCTCTAGGTGAGTGGCACGAAGTCGTACTCGCCGATCCCCTGCAGAATCAGGAACGTCGCGGATTCATCGCCGGCATTCACAACAAGATGCGGGCGGCGCGGCGCAACCGTATAGGTCTGCCCGCGCGCGAGCGTCACGTCTTCTTTCGGCTCGCGCAGGAAGACCCTGATCGTGCCTTCGAGTACGTAGAACGTGTCCTGCACGTTGCTGTGGTAATGCCACGGTACTTTTTGCGCCGGCGAGATCTGCAGCTCGCTGATGCGAAAACCGTCGCGCTCCGCATGTCGGTCGCGGCGCTCGACTTCGTATAGATGTCCAGCGTCCTTCACTCCTTCCATGGTTTCCTCCATCACACACTCACGGCCCGGACCGTCATGATGCCCAAAATCGTCATCGCAAGCGATCCGACGAGATGCGCGAGGATGAGCGCAACGGCCCAGCCGTATTGCTGACGCGTGAGCAGACCGACAGCTTCCGCCGAGAACGTCGAAAAAGTCGTCAGGCCGCCGAGAAAACCGGTGATGAGAAAAAGGCGCCACTCGGGTGTCAGCACCGAGTGATGCACCAGCACTTCCACGGCAATGCCGATGAGATAGCCGCCGATGATGTTGGAAACCAGCGTACCGAGCGGCAGATTCGGGACGATCTGGTTCAGCCCCACGGACAAGCCCCAGCGGAGCCATGCTCCGAGGGCCGCACCGACGCCGACCGCGACGAATCCCATGGCGTTCACGCGCGCTCCGGTTACGAACGTCGTGTCAACATTCGCCCGGGACGCGCACCCGTGGGCCGGCCGTCACGCCACACAGGCACACCGTTGACGATCACGGTGGCGATACCGGCCGCGGACTCTGTCGAGTTCTGGAAATCCGCTTTGTCGATGACTGTGGCCGGGTCGAAAAGCGTGATGTCCGCGTGCGCGCCTTTCCTGAGCACACCCCGTCCTTCGAGCCCGAATTTCGAGGCGGTGAGTCCCGTCATCTTGTGCACGGCGACTTCCAGCGGGAAAAGCTTGAGATCGCGCGAATAGTGCCCGAGCACGCGCGGAAACGTGCCCCACAACCGCGGATGCGGCTTCGCGTCGTGCGGCAGCCCGTCGGAGCCGATCATCGTGTCGTCGAACTTGAGGATGCGCTGCACGTCGTTCTCGTCGAGCATGAAGTAGATTGCACCCGCGGGTTTGAGCTTCTCTGCCGCGTCCGCCTTGGACATGCCGAGGCGCCGAGCCACTTCGTCCAGATCGAGACCCGAGAATTCCGGATGCGGCTTCGACCACGTGACCAGAATACGCGTCGATTGCTTCAGCCGATCGTACCGAAGCACGGTGGAGGAGGCGATGTAGGGATAGCAATCGAGCCCGACGGGCTGGCTCTGCATCTTCTTCTCGATGAGCGCCAGCGTTTCGGGCGACCGGCCATGGTTGTTCGTGCCCACGCACTTGTGATGCGAAATCACCACCGGCGCACCGAGCGCACGTCCGATCGAAAAAGTTTCCTCCATCGCATCGATGATTGCGTCGTCTTCGTTGCGCATGTGCGTCACGTACAGACCGCCAAGCTCGGTGAGCGGTCGACACACTTCGACGATCTCCTCGGTGCTCGCGCATGCAGCCGGCTGGTACGCGGTGCCGGTGGAGATGCCGATCGCCCCTGAAGCGAGCGATTCGCGCGCCATCGCGCGCATTTTCGCGATCTCCGCGTCTGTTGCGACCCGATCGAGCCGATCCATGGTCGCGACCCGAAACGTCGTGTGGCCGACCAGGCACGCGGCGTTGATGGCGGGCGGCTCGGCTTCGAGGGCTTCGCGGTACGAGCGGAAGCTCTGGAACCTGAACCAGCCGCCTTCGGTGTCGAGCAGGTCGAGCGGCGGCGTCGGCGCACCTTGCGGTCGCGGCGAGTGCGCAAGACTGATCCCGCAGTTGCCGGTGATGACCGTTGTGACGCCCTGGCTGAGCTTTGGGGTGACATCCCGGTCCGAGAGCAGCAGGCGATCGTCGTGCGTGTGCGCATCGATGAAGCCCGGTGCGGCGACGAGCCCGGACCCGTCGATTTCCGTATCGGCCCGTGCGCGATCGAGCATGCCGATTTCCGCGATCCGTCCGTCGCGTATGCCTATTTCGCCCTGATAGCGCGGCGCTTTCGTGCCATCGATGATGGTGGCGTTGCGGACGATGAGATCGAAATTCTGCTTGTCAGTCATGTGAGTTCAATCAATCCTTGCTCCGGATTTCCTGACGACTTCCGCCCACTTCAGGGTCTCCTTCTTCACGTACTCCGCGAACTGCTCGGGCGTGCCGCCGACGGGCTCTGCCTGGATGGCCGCATAGCGTTCGCGTAACGTGGGCGACTGGAGCGCTTTGTTGATTTCTGCATTGAGCTTCGTCACGATCGCTTTCGAAGTGCCGACCGGCACGACGATGCCGCCCCATGCATTCGTCTCGTAGCCCGGGACGCCGGCTTCCGAGATCGTCGGAACGTCCGGAAAGATCGGCGAGCGCTTGAGGCTGCTCACCCCGAGGCCCCGTATTTTGCCGGACTTCACTTGCGGCGAGATCGAAGTGAGATTGTCGAACATCATGTGCACCTGACCGGCGATGAGGTCGGTGATCCCTTGCGGGCTGCCTTTATACGGCACGTGTACGATCTGCGTGCCGGTCATCATCTTGAAAAGCTCGCCGCCAAGGTGCCCTGTCGTGCCGTTCCCGCCCGAAGCGTTGGAAAGCTTGCCCGGGTTCTGCCGCGCATGCGCGATGAGCTCCTTCACGGATTTCACCGGCAGCGCGTTCGTAACCGCCAGCAGGTTGTACGTAGACAGGAACTGCCCGACGATCACGAGATCCCTGTCGGGGTCGTAAGGCTGCTTCGGCAGGAGCGACTTGTTGATCGCGAGCGTCACGACGTTCGCGTAACCGATCGTGTAACCGTCGGGCGTCGCGCGCACCACCATTTCGGTGCCGATCGTCTGCGCTGCACCGGGCCGGTTGTCGATGACGATCTGCTGCCCCATCTGCTTCACGAGCTCCGCCGCGAGTATTCGCGTGACGATGTCGGGCGAACCGCCGACGGCAGAGGAGATGATGAGCCGGATGGGACGCTCGGGATATTCAGCGGCTGCAGGTGTTGCACAAAGCACGAGCATGCAAGCGATCACGGCTCGTGCTGTAATGGCGACTGGACGCATCGAAGGGCTCCGTGCAAGGGGTGCGCCGTATTAGTACACAGTAGAAGCCGATCGCGCTATGGTGGGTGTCACCGTTCGACAAGCCCGGGACGAACGCCGCAGTCGCGACAAAAGCTGAAATGGAACTCTCGTTAAACAATCGTAAAGCAATCATCTCCGGCGCGAATCGCGGCATCGGCCGTTCCATTGCCATCGCGTATGCCGCGGAAGGCGTTCACCTCGCACTCCTGGGCCGCAACAGGGAAGCATGCACCGCGCTGGCGGAAGAGCTTTCGAAAGCGCACCCGAAGATCACATGCATGGCTGTGTATGTCGACCTCGAGCAGCCGCAGACGATCAGGCCTGCCGTCGAGGAATCCGTGGCGGCGCTCGGCGGGCTCGACATACTCGTGAATTGCGCGGGCGGCGCCTATCGCGGCAAGCTTGCCGAAATCCCCGACGACACGTGGGAGCGTTACTTCAAAGTGAAACCGCTCGGGCTCATCCGCATGACGCGTGAGGCCATTCCCTACCTCGGGCGCTCGGAGCAGGCGCGCGTCATCAACATTTCGGGAACCCGCGGACGCGAGCCGGGACCGCAATCGGTCATGGCCGGTCCGATCAACTTCGGTACGCTGAGCGTCACCAAAGCGATGGCTAACGAGCTCGGGCCGCTCGGCATCACCGTGAACGCCATCGCGCCGGGATCGACTCGCACGCGGCGCTGGGACGAGCTCGTCTCGATAACCGCCCGCGAGCACGGTCTTGCGCAGCGAGACGCCGAGAAGCGTCTGCTCGAAGAAGTCCCGCTCGGTATCGTGATCGAGCCGGAGGATATCGCCGACCTCGCAGTGTTCCTTGCCTCTGCACGGGCGCGAGCGATCAGCGGCACCGCGATCAATGTCGACGGCGGACATTCACCAGTGATGTAGCCCTACGGTGGGATGTCCACGGAG
>DASRIK010000052.1:0-5725 GCA_035650035.1 Burkholderiales bacterium
CGCAAAGTCGGCTACGACAGGCCGACGGCCGCCGCGATCGAGGCGACTTCTTCGACGGGCGGCCAGATCACACCGCCCGTGCTCGGCGCCGGCGCGTTCCTCATGGCGGAGATTACCGGCATTCCATACAGCGAGATCGCACTCGCTGCCGTGTTGCCTGCGCTTCTCTTTTACGTCGCTTGCTGGGTGCACGTCGATTACCACGCCGTGCGGCTCGGGTTGCGCGGCATACCGCGATCGCAGCTTCCGCCGCTGAGGCGCATGCTGACGATGCTCTATCTCTTCTCGCCCATCGTGATTCTCGTGTGGGCGTTGATGGAAGGCTATTCCCCGTTCCGCGCAGGCGGTCTGGGCATCGTCGCGGCGCTGATCGCGGGCTGGCTTTCGCGCCGCTTCGGTGATGTCGCCGAAATCGGCGCGGCGACTCGCGAGGATGTGTCCGTCCTCGCAGCGCTGCTCGTGCGCCTCGGGGCGCTGCTGCTCGCCGGCGCGGTCCTTTACGCAGGAATCGCGTATGGCTACGACTGGGTGCACAGCACGCTTGGGTCCGCCGCGGCCTGGACGTATGGCATTGCGCTGATCGCGCTACCCGCTCTGTTGTTCGGATGGCGAAAGACGCTGGAAGCGCTCAATCTCGCCGCGCGCGACACCATCCAGCTCGTGGCGGTTTGCGCGTGCGCCGGCATTATCGTCGGCGTCGTGGCGCTGACGGGGATCGGCGGCCGATTCTCGGAAATGATCCTCGGCATCGCAGGCGCGAGTCAGCTTCTGGCGATGTTCTTCGCAGCGCTCGTCGCGCTGATTCTCGGTATGGGGATGCCGACCACCGCTGCCTACGCGATCGCCGCCGCGGTGATCGCGCCCGGGCTTACCAAGATCGGCGTGCAGCCGCTGGTCGCGCATATGTTCATCTTCTATTTCGCTGTGATCTCCGCCATTACACCGCCGGTTGCGCTCGCTTCGTTTGCGGCCGCCGGCATGGCGCAGGCCGATCCCTGGAAAACATCCTGGGTCGCTTTGAAAATGGGGCTGGCGACCTTCATCGTGCCCTTCATGTTTTTCTACAGTCCCGTCCTCCTCTGGAAAGGCGATCTCACCGATATCGTGCAAGCTGCGATTTCGGGCTCGATCGGCGTGTGGTTCCTGGGCGCATCGACCGAGGGCTGGTTCGGCGGGCGGCTTGCGCTCCCGCTTCGCGTGGTGCTCTTCGGCGCCGCGCTGTGCCTGATCCATCCTGGCACCATCACAGACTTGATCGGGCTCGCGATCGGAATCCCGATCTACCTCTGGCAGCGGGTGCGGCGCGCGCGCGCGGCCGCCTGACGGTCGCAATAAGCCTCTGAATACGCGCGCTTTTCAGCGCGGTTTCGCTTTATTTCCCGTCGTTTACGTGCTAATCTTGCCGGTTACTTCGAACGAGCAGGGGATATTGAATGGCCGTTGAAAGGACTCTGTCCATCGTCAAGCCGGACGCGGTCGCGAAGAACGTGATCGGCGAGATCTACACCCGCTTCGAGCGCGCCGGACTCGAGATCGTCGCCGCCCGCATGATGCGGCTTTCGCGCGCGCAAGCCGAAGGCTTCTATGCCGTGCACAGGGAACGTCCCTTCTTCAAGGATCTGGTCGACTTCATGACCTCGGGCCCGGTGATGATCCAGGTGCTCCAGGGCGAGGCCGCGATCCAGAAAAATCGCGATCTGATGGGCGCGACCGATCCGAAGAAAGCCGCGAAGGGCACTATTCGCGCAGATTTCGCTCAAAGCATCGACGCGAACGCGGTCCATGGCTCCGACTCGGCCGAGAACGCCGCCGTCGAAATCGCGTATTTCTTTCCTACACTGGACATCTGCCCGCGCCGGTAGCGCAAGTTGGACATGGTGAACCTTCTCGGCTTGACGCCGGCTCAGCTTCAGGTTTTCTGCGTCTCGCTCGGCGAGAAGCCGTATCGCGCGAAGCAGCTCCTGCGGTGGATCCATCAGACGGGCGCGGACGATTTCGGTGCGATGACCGATATCGCAAAATCACTGCGCGAGCATCTCGCTGAGACGGCCACGATCTGCGCGCCGGCCGTGCGCCGCGATACGACGGCAGGCGACGGCACGCGCAAGTGGCTGCTCGACGTCGGCACCGGCAACGCGATCGAAACCGTTTTCATACCGGAGGTCGATCGCGGCACGCTTTGCATCTCGTCGCAGGCGGGTTGCGCGCTCGAATGCTCGTTCTGCTCGACAGGCCGCCAGGGCTTCAACCGCAATCTCACGACGGCCGAGATCATCGGGCAGCTCTGGCTTGCCAATCGCGCGCTCGGACGCGGCATAGATGCCGAGCGACCGATCACGAATGTCGTGATGATGGGCATGGGAGAGCCGCTCGCGAACTTCGACAACGTCGTCGCCGCGATGCAGCTCATGCTCGACGATTCCGCCTACGGTCTTTCGCGTCGCCGTGTGACGTTGTCGACCTCGGGACTCGTTCCCGCGATGGATCGCCTGCGCGAAGCCTGCCCTGTCGCGTTGGCCGTTTCCCTGCATGCGCCCAACGACAGGCTGCGCGACGAGCTCGTGCCGATCAACCGCAAGTACCCGATACGCGAGCTTCTGGCGGCGTGCGTGCGCTACGTTGAAAAAGCGCCGCGCGAGTTCGTCATGTTCGAGTACGTAATGCTGGACGGTGTGAACGATACGCTCGCGCACGCTCACGAGCTTGCGCGCCTTGTTGCCGACGTGCCGTGCAAGATCAACCTGATTCCGTTCAATCCGTTCCCCGGCTCCGGCTACGCGCGTTCGAAGGTGGACGCAGTGCAGCGATTCCAGGATGTCCTCGTGAATGCATACATCACGACGACCGTGCGCCGGACGCGAGGCGACGATATCGACGCCGCGTGCGGGCAGCTCGCGGGTGAAGTGCAGGACCGCACGCGTCGCGCACAGCGGCGCGTCGAGCGCCAGGCGGGCGCGGCAGGCACGCCGCCGGCGCCGGTCGCGAATTCCACGGCGGAGCGTGTCAGATGAGATCGGGCCTCGCAGCACTGGGACTCGCATTGGTCGTGGCGAGCTGTGCCGTGCCTCCGAGCCAGCTGCCGCAGTCGCAGACGCCCACTTCCACTGATGAGGCGACTGCACGTAACCGTGCGCGCGTGCACACAGAGCTCGCCGCCGGATATTACGAGCTTCGCAGCATGGCAGTGGCGCTGGACGAGGTGAACCAGGCACTGAGCGCCGATCCCGGGTATGCGCCCGCGTATAACGTCGCCGGCCTGATCTACAGCGAACTGAAGGAAGATCGCCTCGCCCGGGAAAATTTTCAGCGTGCGCTGCGCATCGACCCGCTGGATCCCGACGCGAACAACAACTACGGGCGTTTTCTGTGCGACCGCAAGCAGGAGGCCGAAGCGATCAAGTATTTCCTGACGGCGCTTCGCAATCCGCTTTACCAGGCGCCCGAGCGTTCCTATGTGAACGCGGGCGTGTGTTCGCGTCGTCGCGGCGACACCGCCGCCGCCGAAGACTTCTTCGTGAAAGCACTCAAGGTGCGGTCCACTCAACCGCAGGCGCTTTACCAGCTGGCCGATATTGCCTATCAGCGCGGCGAGTATTCGCAGGCGAAGAAATACCTCGTGCGGCTCGAGCAGCTTTCCAGCCCGTCGCCCGAGACGCTCTGGCTCGCGCTCCGCATCGAGCGCAAGCTCGGCGATCGCAATGCCGAAGCGAGCTACGGGCAACAGTTGCGCAGGCAATTCCCCGACTCGAAAGAGACGAGGGCGCTCGTCGCGGGTGTTTACGAATGAGCCAGAACTATTACGCGAGACCCGATGCGAGCTCCGCGGGCGCCGTGCTTGCAGCCGCGCGCGAAGAGCTGAATCTGAGCGTCGCGGAAGTGGCGCGGCATCTCAAGCTCTCGCCCGCGCAGGTGGAAGCGCTCGAAGAGGGTGCTTACGATCGGCTGCCGGGCCGCGTTTTCGTGCGCGGATTTCTGCGCAATTACGCAAAGCTCCTCGGGATCGATCCACAGCCGCTCCTGCATCGTATCGAACACGAGATGCCGCAGCCGACGATGGTGGAAGAACCGCCTCCGCCGCCCGAGGAGGTAATGCCTACGGGGGAGCGGTCGCGCTGGCGGGTATATGCGGGCGTCACGGCCGTGATCATCGCGGCGCTTGCGGCATACGAGTTTGGTTTCAACAACCCACCTCCAACCGATGAACCCGGCGAAGCGAGCCCGGGCGCCGAAAGCGCCGGCGCGCCACCCGCTTCACCGGCACAACCACCGGATGCGACGGCGGCGACTGCGCCGCCGCCGGATGCCGCTGCCACGGCTGGCGTGACCACGGCAGCTGCCTCGCCGACGGCGGAGCCGTCCACCGGAACCGCCGCAGCACCGGCCGAGGCTGCGCGAGCGTCCGGCAGTCACGAGCTTCACTTCCGTTTCGATGAGGAGTCGTGGGTCGAAGTGCGTGACGCGAACGACAAAGTGATTTTCACGAAACTGAACCGGGCCGGCAGTGAAGAGCGCATCACCGGTAAGCCGCCGCTCAAGGTCGTGGTCGGTAATGCGCGCGGCGTGCGTCTCACGTACGGCGAGCGGCCGGTCGATCTTACGCCGCACACGGGTGTGAGCGTTGCGCGGTTGACCCTGCAATGAAATGTCTGCCTGAATATGGTCCGCCCCGCCGCCGCCTAAGCGCGGGCGTCCGCGTCGCGCACGTCGAGATTGGCGGCACCGCGCCGATCGTCGTTCAGTCCATGACGAATACCGACACTGCCGATATCGCTGCAACGGTCGAGCAGGCGGCGGCGCTCGCGCGTGCGGGATCGGAGCTCGTGCGTATCACGGTGAACACTGCCGAAGCGGCCGCGGCCGTCCCGCACATCCGCGACGCGCTGGACGGTATGAATGTGAACGTACCGCTCGTCGGGGACTTTCACTTCAACGGTCACCGGCTGCTCACTCAACATCCCGCTTGTGCTGAAGCGCTCGCGAAGCTGCGCATCAATCCGGGCAATGTCGGCCGCGGATCGAAGCGCGACGAGCAGTTCTCGACGATGATCGAGTTCGCGTGCCGGTACGGCAAAGCCGTTCGCATCGGCGTCAACTGGGGGAGCCTCGATCCGGAGCTTCTCGCGCGCCTCATGGACGACAACGCGCGCGCACCGGTGCCGGACGAAGCCGACGTGGTGACGCGCCGCGCGCTCGTCACGTCCGCGCTCGAGAGCGCCGCCCAGGCCGAAGCGCTCGGATTGCGGCGCGACCGCATCATCCTCTCGTGCAAGGTGAGCGGCGTGCAGGATCTCATCGCCGTCTATCGCGACCTCGCCGCGCGCTGTGACTACGCCTTGCATCTCGGGCTCACCGAAGCGGGCATGGGTTCGAAAGGAATCGTCGCTTCCACTGCCGCCATGGCCGTTCTGCTCCAGGAAGGCATCGGCGACACGATCCGCGTTTCGCTCACGCCGGAACCCGGTGGCGATCGCACGAAAGAAGTCGTGGTCGCGCAGGAAATCCTGCAGACGATGGGGCTGCGTTCGTTTGCGCCGATGGTGATCGCCTGTCCCGGATGCGGCCGCACGACGAGCACCTTCTTCCAGGAGCTTGCCGACCGCATACAGAGTTATCTGCGCGCGCAAATGCCGGTCTGGCGCACGAAATACGCCGGTGTCGAAAACATGCATGTTGCAGTCATGGGCTGCGTCGTGAACGGGCCGGGCGAAAGCAAGCACGCCAACAT
>DASRIK010000053.1:0-3549 GCA_035650035.1 Burkholderiales bacterium
TGCGAAATCGTCGGAGAGACAGCGGTCGCAGGTCGGGCCGGGTGGCCAGCGGAACTTCCCGCACGCCGCGCACTGCTGGAGACGCAGCTCGCGCTCCCGCGTGAAGGCCCAGAACTGCTCGGCGTACGGATCCATCGAGCGGATCGGACGTGCTGTCGCCATCGCTTCAGCTCCCCTTCGTATAGATGATGCTCTTGCACTTGCCGGCGACGTCGTGCACGTACTGCGCGACTTCCGCACCCTGCACCTGACGCGCACCCAGGCCGCCGCGTAACTGACGGACGAGCTCGGGCTGGTGGTTCCAGCTCTGCATGTAGCTCTCGGATAGCATGCCGCCGCTCGTGTTGCAGGGGAGCTCGCCGCCGATCTCGATGCGCCCGTTCTGCACGAACGCCCCGCCTTCGCCTTCCTTGCAGAAGCCGAAGCCCTCCAGTGACGCGAGCAGGTGCACGCTGAAGCTGTCGTACGTCGCGAACACGTCGATGTCTCTCGGCGTGACCCCTGCCATCGGATAGACCTGCGCGGCCACGTCGCGATGGGCCGTGTGATAGAAGTCCTTCAGACGCGGCCGCAGCTGCGTCGCGTCGACGTTCTCCTCGGACCAGCCGAAGCCGCTCACCATGATGGGCTTCTGCTTCAGATCCTTCGCCATATCGGCGCGTCGCACGATGATCGCAACGCCGCCGTCATTGATGAGGCAGTAATCGAAGAGACGCAGCGGTTCCGCGACATACGGTGCATTCATGTAGTCGTCGATCGTGAGCGGCTTCTGCATCACCGCGTTGGGGTTCATGCACGCGTGCTTGCGGAAGGCGACGGCGATCGCGCCGAGCTGCTCCTCCGTCGTGCCGTAGAGCAGCTTGTGGCGCTGGAAGAAAAGTGCATAGAGCGCGCCCTGCGACGTGAGACCCCACGGCGCGTAATAGAAGTACGAGGTGATGCCGCCGCCTGTGATCCGCGCGCCGCCGTACGCCGTGTCCATCGAGCGCTGCGCGTTTCCATAAACGAGGGCCACCGTCGTGCACAAGCCGCAGTTGATGGCCATCGCCGCTTCGATGATGCATTGGGCCGCATCACCGCTGCCGCTCCAACGCGGATTCAGGCCCCAGAGCTCGCACGCGCGCTCACCCGACAAAGTCGGCCCCGTGCAGAGCCCGTCGATGTCGTCCTTGGCAAGCCCCGCGTCGTCGAGCGCGCGCTTCAGCGCCTGCGAGGCGAGCGTGTAATGGTCGTAACGGGCTTCCCCTTTCTTCGCGGCTTGGCCGCCTGCACCGCGATAATCGGCGCCATAGTCGGTCTCGCCGACGCCGACGATCGCCACGGTGTCTTTCAGGGAGCCCAGCCGCTCCCGGTCAAAGCGAACCGCCATAAGTTGTGGTCTCCCTTCAGATCACTTCGCGTTCACGAAGCCCGGCGATCTCCGCTGCGCTCATCCCGAGGAGCTCGCCGTAGACGTAACTGTTGTGCTCGCCGAGCATCGGTGCGCGCCCGTGCACGAATGCCGGTGTGCGCGACATCTTCACCGGATAGCCTTCGTACGCGCAGTCGCCGAGCTCGGGATGATTGATGATCGGGTGCATCTCGCGATGTTGCAGTTGGCTGTCGTACTCGACGCGGTCTTCGGCGCTCTGCACCACGGCCGAGATGATGCCGGCGGCCTGGCATTGACGCATGATGTCGTAGCGCCGTCTCGCGCGCGTCCAGCGGCCGACGATCGAGTCGAGCTCGTCCTGATTCGCAACACGCGCCTCATTGGTCGCGAACTTCGGATCGAGCGCGAGCCCAGGCTGGCCCATGAGCGTGCACAGCGACTCGAATTGAGGCTGCGTCTCGCACGCGATGAACACCCACCAGTACTGCCCGTTGCGGTCATTGCCGGCGCAGCGATACGTGTTGTGCGGCGCTATCGCTGGAAAGATCGATCGGTTGCCGGGCGGGAAATCCGGTCGGCGCGTGCGCCGGCCGTTCACCTGATAGTCGAGCATATAGGTGCCCAGCATCGACATCGCACCTTCGGTCACCGCATAGTCGATGTAGAAGCCCTTGCCGGTTTTTTTCGCCTGCAGCAGGCCCTGCATCAGCGCGAGGCCGCCCATCCAGCCCCCCATCACGTCGAGATAGGAGAAGCCCCAGCCGGCGGGCGGCTTGCCGGGCAAGCCTGACGCAAGGGAGAGGCCCGACTGCGCGGCAGCGGTTGGTCCGAAGCTGCGATAACCCTTCCAGTCGCCCGTGTGCCCGAACCCGGACAAGCTCATGTAGACGAGCCGCGGATTGAGCTCATGGATGCGCTCCCATGTCAGGCCCCAGTTCGGCAGGACCTCGGCACTGAAATTCTCGACGAGCGCGTCGCACATGCCGATCAGGCGCTCGACGATCTTCAGGCCTTCCGGATTCCTCGTATTGAGACTGATCGCGAGCTTGCCGTGATGCAGCGTGTTGAAGTACGGCGCGGCGTAGAGCTTCTTCTGTCCCGGCGCCTCGGCCTTTTCCTCGCGGAGCGTGTTGAATTGAGGGTCCGAGTAAACTTTTTTCGTGCCCGGCAACGCCGCCACCTTCGGCTCGTCGCTGACGATGCTCGGCGTCGCGTTGTAGCGATGGTCGTCGTAGCCACCGGCGCGTTCGACGTGTATCACCTCGGCGCCGTAATGCGTGAGAAGCCGCGGCGCCCACGGGCCCACGGTTTTCCAGCTGAAGTCGAGAACGCGCACGCCGGTGAGGACGCCCGGACGCACAGGCGATTTCGCGTTCATCGTATCGCTCCCGACTCGGTCAATGACGCGATGTCCTGATCGCTGAGGCCGAGATCCTGCTGAAGCACTTGCTTCGTGTGCTCGCCGAGGCGGGGCGCACGGCCTCGCGGCTCTATCTGAAGCGCATCGCACGCGACCGGCCCGCGTGGATACGGAATCGCGCGGTCGATCTCCGGATGCTCGATCGAGCGCCAGTAGTTGCGTTGCTGGTAATGCGGGATGGCGTAGTTCTCTTCAGCGGCATGCACGAGGCCCCACGAGATGCCGTACGACTGCGCGCGATGGAAGCATTCTTCGCCGTTGCTGGCGGCGATCAGACGCGCGATGGCGTCGCGTATGACGGTGCCCGTACGGTACTCGGACATGCGGAACGCCTCGTCTTGGTACTTCGCGTCGTGCAGCTCGCCCGTTACGCCTTTCTCGTCCATCCACTTGATGAGCCTCTCCCACACCCGCGGACCGAAGTTCTGCATCACGGCGATCATGTACTTGCCGTCGGCGGTGGGCAGCTGCAGGGGAGGCTGCCGCCTGGGATTGGCGTGCATGCCGGTCTGGCGGTACATCGTCTGGCCGTAGTACATCCACTGCGGAACCGCGGCCTCGGTGCCGATCGCGCAGGCGTCGTGGATCGAGACGTCGATGTATTGCCCTTCACCGGACGTCATGCGGTCGAAGAGCGCAACGGTGATGCCGTGGAGGACGAACGCGCAGCCCATCTGCCACGCGTGATGGCCCTGTCCGCCGATTGGGGTGACCTTCGGGTCCGAGTAACCCGAGCTCGACATCTGCCCGCCGAGCG
>DASRIK010000054.1:0-6280 GCA_035650035.1 Burkholderiales bacterium
GAAAGGCACCGAGGATTTGACGCAGATCAAAGACCTGGAGTTTTGATGCAACTCACGAAGCACACGGACTATGCGCTGCGGGTGCTGATCTGGCTGGGTTACCGTGAGCGCGCCACGATTGCGGAAATCGCGGGCGCGCACCGCATCTCGCAGAACCACCTCATGAAAGTGGTGCACCAGCTCGCGAAGCTCGGCTACGTGGAGACCGTCCGCGGCAAAGGTGGCGGGCTCAAGCTTGCGCGGCCGGCGCACGAGATCAGCGTAGGCGAGGTCGTCCGCGCGACGGAAGAAACGCTGTACGTCGTGGAGTGTCTCGCAGACGATTACGCGGGCGATTGCCGGCTCAATGCTGCCTGCATGCTCAAGTCAGCGCTGCGCGACGCGCAGAACGCGTTCTTCGAAACGCTCGATCAGTGCTCCCTGCAGGATCTCCTTCCGAAGCGCCGCGAATCCGCCGTCGTTCGCTTTCACAAATCGACGGGCGCGAGCCACTAGTCGATCCGGATGTTCGCGGCCTTGATGATCTTGCCATAGGAAGCGATCTCTTCGCGGATCACCCTGGCGAACTCTTCCGGCGTGCTCGCGACGATTTCATTGCCGCCTTGCGTGGCGAGACGCTCGATCACGTCGGGCAGCTTCAACGCCTTCGCGCTTTCCTGATAGAGGCGTTCGACGATCGGCCGCGGTGTGCCCGCGGGCGCAAGAATCGCTTGCCAGGAAGTCACTTTGTAGCCCGCGTAACCGGCCTCGGCGATGGTGGGAACGTCGGGCGTTTGCGGCGCGCGCTTCTCACCCGTGACCGCGAGCGCCCGCACTTTCCCGGCTTTGAGCTGAGGCACCGTCGTAACGATCGTGTCGAACATCATGGAGATCTGGCCGGCGATGGTGTCGGCGAGGGCAGGTGCGCTGCCCTTGAACGGCACGTGCACGATGTCTATTTGCGCAGCGCGCTTGAACATCTCGCCGGCGAGGTGATTTGCACCACCGTTGCCTGAAGATCCGTACTGCAACTGACCCGGCCGCGATTTCGCGAGCTTCACGAGCTCGGGGATCGACTTCGCCGGAATCGATGGATGCACGATGACAATGTAGGGATAGAGCGTGCCTTGCGTGATCGGCGCGAAGTCCTTGACGGGATCGTACGGGAGCTTGGCATACAGGCTCGGATTCAGAACCATGGGCGCCGAGTTGCCCATCACGATCGTGTACCCGTCCGGTGGTGCCTTGGCAACCTGCTCCATTCCGATGATGCCGTTCGCACCCGGGCGGTTCACGACGACGACCTGATGGCCAAAGGCGCTGCTCAACTTCTGCGCGACCGTGCGCGCGAAGATGTCGCCTGCGCCGCCGGCGGCATAGGGCACGACGAACTGGATCGGTTTTTGCGGGAATGCCTGTGAGTAAGCGACATCCGTTATTGGCAACGTGGCGGCCGCAATAGCCAACCACGTCTTCTTCGAACGCCTCATCGATCCTCCTTCGTATCAGCTTCGCAATAGCGCTTTCCAGCCACGCGGCAGCGTGATTCTGCGGCTGACTGGCGGTCCTTGTGTGTGATTGCTGCAGTAGCACTTCGACTGGTTGCGTCCGGCGTCCCCCGCGACAACGATACCGATGGAATCCGCATTCCAGAAAGCGCGTATGCGGCGCTTGGGATCGTCGCTCGCACAATATTCTGGCGGGAGCAGCCCTTTGGCGACATGGTCCCGCAGCTTGAATCCTGTGAGGCCGATGTAATAAGCCCAGCGTTCGGCATCATCGGCGGCGATCGTGACGTGCTCGTGCAGATAGCTGCGGATATCGGCTTTGCTCCAGCCGTGGTCCGCGAATACTCTGGCGATGCTCGGCCCCATCACGATCAGCGGATTGTTTCTTGAAAACGCCATCGCGACCGGCGACCAGTAACCGCAGCTCTGCCCGACGACTTCCGCGAGCACGCGCGCATGCTCCAGCGGGTCGTCGCTGCCTGTGTAAATCGGCGGGCTCACGCCCACGACGCTCTGGACCGTCACGACGTTTTCTCCCGCGCCGTAGCCGCGATCGACCGAGTAGGGCTGCCATCCCATATCGCTGCACGCCGCCTCGTTCTCCGCCAGCGCGACGAGGAAGTTCTGCGCGATGCTTCCCTTGTCGCCCGCATGAGGCGCAAAACGAAATCCGGCCATGTTGCGGAAGATGAGGCGCAGGAAGCGTCCGATCGTGCTGTTCGCGCGGCGGCCGATACGCATTACGCTCGCACCGCTGTTGAAATCGAGCTCGTCGACGATGCAACCGTTCACAGTGATGAGCGGCTCCCATCCGGGCGTGGAGCCCGCATCCTGTAATCGGAACTCCGGATCGCTGATGGCGTCGACCACCGCGATCAGGACTGGCATGTACTCCGGCCGGCAGCCCGCCATCACGCCCGTCACGGCGATGTTCCAGACCGTTGCCTCCCGGTTGTCGGGCGGGCAGACGCCGATCACCTCGTCCGGTGCACGGTCCGTAAACCGCAGAAAGCGCTCGACTTGCCGGATGGTGGGCGGGAACACCGGAAGGCCGTCGGTCCATCCGGCATCGTAGAAATGCTCGTTCACCTCCTCGAGCGTGCCGCGAAACACGATATGGCGCGGAGCCGGGTCGTGTACGTCTTCCTTCTGACGCTCCGGGCCGTCGATCACAGTGAAAGCCGCGACAATGTCAGGCAGCAGATGCGTTTCGATTTTACGGCGCAGCTCCTCGCTGCTGTCGACCATGGGCGTGCCGGGGTAATGGGCGATTTTCAAATCGGGAATGCCGAGGCCGCGCGCCACGACTTCGGCTTGCTTGAGAAAACCGGTCGACACGATGGAGACGGCTGGAAAACCCGCGCGCTCGATCGCCGCACTCGCCCGCAACACGGCGGGCGTGCACGCGCCTCAGGCACCGACCCCCGAGATGACTGCGTCGACTTCGTGTTTGCGCAGTAACGCGGGCAGGTCCGCAAGCACCTGCTTCTGGTTGACGCCGTGCGTATCGCCGAACGTGTCGTATTCGACGAACTTCACGCGCGGATACTTCTTGCGGAGCGCGTCGCGTATCGCGGGGAACATCTCCTCGCCGCGAAACACGCGGTCCCAGACTTCTGCGATCGTCTTGCCGTTGAGATCGCCGATCGCGGGATTGAGATCGCGCCTGTCCCAGTGAGACTTGCCCAGCGGCCACACGACATCGTAAAGCGGTTCCTGTTGGCTCATCGAGCACATTCCTCCTCGCAGTGTGATGCTGATTGTAGCTGGTGATCGATTGACTAGAGCACGGCCGGTGACTAGCATCGAAGCGGCTCGAACCGCACCTGGACAGGCGCGCAACCGGAGGGGCAATGACGTCAGCACAACCTGCGCTCGCGACCGAAGCAACGCGCGAGCTTGCATCGTTCGGCGCGAAACTTCGCTACGAGGACGTTCCACGCGAAGCGGTCGAGCGCATCAAGTTGAGCATCCTCGACAGTATCGCGTGCTGCGTTTTCGGCGCGACGCTGCCGTGGACGAAGAAAGTCGCGACCCTCGCGCTTTGCGAAAAAGCGGCGCCTGTGGCATCGCTCATGGGCATGGGCGAGAAGACTTCACCCGCACTCGCGGCGCTCGTGAATGGTACAGCAGGCCACGCGTTCGAGCTGGATGACATCCACAAGGAATCGATCGTTCACGCGGGCTCGATCGCGACGCCCGTCGCTTTCGCGTTTGCCGAGCAGCAGGGTGACATGTCCGGTGCCGAGCTGATCACCGCGATGGTTGCCGGATATGAAATCGGTCACCGCGTCGGCAGCGCGGCGACGATGAGTCTTTTCTTTCGCGGCTTTCATCCGCAGGGGACTTCAGGGACGTTCGTCGCAGCGGCCACCGCAGCACGCGCACTTCGGCTCGACGCGTCGCACTTCCAGCACGCACTCGGCATGGCGGGGTCTCAGGCGGGCGGGCTCATGGCCGCACAGGAAGGCGCCATGGTGAAGCGCTTTCACAGTGGCCGGGCGGCGCAAAGCGGCGTCTATTCCGCGCTCCTCGCCGCGGATGGCTTTACGGGGATTACCGATGTGCTCGAAGCGCCTTATGGCGGGTACCTCAGCACATACTCGGACAAGCCCGATGGCCCCCGACTGACTGCGGGCCTCGGCAGCACGTGGGAGACGCTGAGCGTCGGCTACAAGCCCCACGCGAGCGTCACGAGCATACACACCGCGCTGGACGGCCTGGCGGCGATCATGCGCGAGGAGAAGCTCACTGCTGCGGATATCGTGAAAGTGGAGACCGGTTTGAGCCCGATGACACACGTGCACTGTGCGTGGGAGTACAAGGCACAGGGCGTAACGGCCGCTCAGATGAATCTTTACTACGGCATGGCGGTAATTGCGCTCGACGGCATGGCGTTCACGGAGCAGTACCGCGAAGAACGCTTGCGCGATCCGAGGGTTTTCGAGTTCGTGGCGCGCGTCTCCGCCTATGTCGATCCCGAGATCGAGGGGATGGGAGCGGCGTTCCGGCATGCTGCGCGCGTGAAAGTGACCACGCGCGATGGCCGCACGGCCGAAAAGCTCATCCTGCATCGCCGCGGCAGCCCGGAAGACCCGCTCAAACCCGCGGACATCGAATACAAGTACCACCATGTGCTGCGGTCGTGCATTCCGAAAGAACGCAGCGCGCGCATTCTTTCGCTCGTCAAAGGGCTCGAGAAAGCCCCGAGCACCCGCGAGCTGATCGAGCTCGTGGCCGCCCCGACGCTCTGACATCAGGAGGACGCTGTCGCATGACGTATGCCCGGAATCTTGCCGAGCGCTTTTCGCGCCTGTCGTATCGTCAAATACCTGAGGATAGCCGCCACGCAGTCAAACGCCTGCTCCTCGATTACCTCGGTGTCGCCGCGGCGGGCAGCCAGACTGAAAGCGGGGCGGTCGCGCGCGAGTTCGCGGGAATGCAAGGCGCCGCGGCCGAAGCGACGCTCATCGGCGGCAGTGGGCGGGTGCCGATGGCCGCCGCAAGCTTTGCGAATGCGATCTCCTCGCACAGCATCGAGCTCGACGACATCGACGTGCTGGCGCTCTTTCACTTCAGCCCGCCGGTGTTTTCCGCCGCGCTTGCGGTCGCTGAAGCGAATCAGGCGAACGGCAAGGATCTCCTCACTGCGCTTGCCGCCGGCTGCGAGATGATGGAACGTGCAAGCACGGCGGCGAACAACGATCTTCGCAACCGCGCCTTTCATACGACGCCCACGTGCGGCGTCTTCGGCGCGACCGTAGCCGCGGCGAAGTTGATGAAGCTCAACGCAGCGAAGCTCACTTCCGCGCTCGGCCTTGCCGGCGCGCAGGCGTCAGGGCTCATGGAAATGTACGGCCCGTCGATGCAGAAGCGCTTCAACCCGGGGCCGGCGGCACGGAACGGCGTCACTTCCGCGGTCATGGCGAAGCTCGGCTTCACCGGCGCCGATACGATTTTCGAGGGCGAACGCGGGTTTCTGCGTGCGTTCACCGGCCGCTCCGACGGTCCGGCGCTCGCGAACGGCCTCGACGGTCCGTACGAGCTGCGCATCGAATTCAAACCCTATTCGTGCGCGCGGCCCATTCACAACGCGATCGACTGCGCGCTCGAGCTCAGGCGGCGTGACGAGCCCGATATCACCGCGATTCGCGCAATCGTCGTGAAGCGCCATCCCGACTGGGCGCATTACCATCAGAACAAAGCCCCGCGCACCTATCACGAAGCGCAGGTGAGCCTGCCGTACTCGGTGGCGATCGCGCTCATCGAGGGTAACGCACTGCTGGCGCAGTACACCGACCGCAAGCTGAAGCTTCCGGCGGTGAAGCGCCTGATGGACTTGACCCGTATCGAGACGGACGCAAGCCTGCCCCGCGGCGTGTCGTGCCGCATGACCATGACGATGGCGCACGGCGAGGAATACGTCTCGCAGGTGGATTTTCCGAAAGGCTCGATCGAAAACTCCATGTCCGACGATGAGCTCCGCGGCAAATTCCAAAGCCTGGCCACGCCTGTCCTCGGGGAGAAGCGTGCGGCCGAGATCGCGGAACGCGTGCAGCGCATCGAAAGCTGCAGCAATGTGGCCGATCTCATGAAGCTCACTGCGAAACCGCGGGCCGTCGTCAGGAGCGGCCGGAAGGCCGGGCCGCGTTCACGAGCCACAGGATGAGGCTCCCGAAACTCGCGGACAGTCACAAAGCGAAGTCGTGGCCGTTGCGCTGGGTGAGTCTATCGAGCCTGGCGCTGCTCTGTACAGCCGCTCTTGCGCAGACGGCCGGACAAACGTATCCCAC
>DASRIK010000055.1:0-4404 GCA_035650035.1 Burkholderiales bacterium
GCGGCAGGCGCACTGGATTCCGCCCGCGGCACTGCGCCCTGGATGAGCGGCAGCGCCATCTGATCGTCGGCGGGGGATGCGCTTCCCTGTGCTGAAACATTCGTATTCGCATCCGGCAAAGGAGCCTTGGCTGTGTCGTTCGGTGCTGCCGCCGTGATCTCAGCCGTGTCCGTCGTGTGCGACCTCGGCTGCCAGATCGTGAGCAATAGCAGGCCGAGGCTCGTCGCGAGCAGGAGTCCGAGCACCGCCCACGCAGCGCGCGGCATTCGAAACGCCGTCGATCGATCATCGGCACGCGCTTCAGTTACGGGCAGCGGCCGCGCGTCGATCCGCGGTTCAGATCGCGCAGGTTCGTCGGGCGTAGCGATCGGCTGTTCTTCGGGCGGTGCCGAACCGACCAGCGACTCTGTTTTCGGCCCCGCCCCCGACATGATCTCAGGCGCCGGTGGGGTGCGAGCCGCCGGGCGTGGCAGGCGTATGAGCGTGTCGCCCAGCCCCGGTATCCGTTCCCGTAGCGGCTCGAGCAGCCGGGCCGCGTCGGCCTCGAGCGCCATGATGAAGTGTGTGCGGAGCTCGGGCATGTTCATCACGCGAACCAGCTCATCCTCGAATTCAGCCGCGCCGGGACGGTCGCGCGCGAGCAGGTGCTCCTCGAACCGATCGAAGACGATCACGAATGTGGCATCCAGCTCGTGCTGCCATCGCGCAAGCGTGGCGGCGAGCGACACCGACGGGACTTTCTCATCCGCGCGCCGTCGATCGAGAACCGGAATGGCTCGGCGGATTTGAGCGAGCAGCTTCGGGAGCGACGCATCCGCCCAGTTATCGAAGAGGATGCAGACTTCGCTGTGCCCAGCCGCCGAGGCTGCCAGGAGGGGCAGTACCCGGCTCTCGAGAAAACCGGTTTTCTCCGACCCCTTCTCGGCGAGGACGACCGTCGCGGGCGACAGGCGCACGAGATCCGCAAGCAACAGCGCTTCACGCTCGCCCGCGTCGTTCGGTCCAGTAAATGATGCGGGCTGCGGCATGGCGACACCCGGCTGCAATCCCGGTGCCGGTCAGCTCGCTACCGCGGCGCCTGGCACCGAGCGTTACTTCAGATCGACTCCGGACGCTTTGACGATCTCGGTGATGCGCTTGCGCTGATCGCGCCTGAACGCGTCGAGCTCGGCCCGCGTGGTTCCGGCGATTTCGAGGCCGAGCCCCTTCAACTGCTCGCCGAACGCGGGCTCCCTCACGGCCGCGGCGACTTCGCTGCTGACTTTCGCCAGGATCGGTTCGGGCGTGCCGCGCGGAACGACGATGCTGTACCAACCCATCATCTGATAGCCGGGCACGACTTCGCCGATCGCCGGTACATCCGGGAGCAGCGTGGCGCGCTTCGGCGTCGTCACGCCCAGCGCGCGTAAGCGGCCGGATTGGACGTGCGGCAGCGCGGCCGGCAGCACGGGATAGGTGAGATGCACTTCCTTCGCGAGCGTGTCGGCAATCGCCTGCGGGATCCCTTTGTACGGCACGTGCAGCATGTTCGTGCCGGTGAGCCTGGTGAACAGGAAACCGGACAGGTGCTCCGACGCCCCTGCACCCGCAGAGCCGTAGCGAAGCATGCCGGGCTGCTTTTTTGCGAGGTCGATCAGCTCGCGTATCGACTTCGCGGGCAACTCGGGATGGATGAGCTGCACGAACGGCACCGAGCCGATCAGGGAGACCGAGACGAAACCCTTGTCGAGATCGAATTTGACGTCCGGGTACACGGACGTCGCGACCATGAGCTGCGACGTCAGCATCATCCAGGTGTAACCGTCGGCGGCGGAGCGCAATACGAGCTCGGCGCTGAGAATGCCGGCGACCCCTGGACGCGCATCGACGACCACGCGCTGTCCCCACGATTTGTACAGGCGTTCCGCGAGGACACGCGAAATAATATCCGGCCCCGACCCTGCCGCACTGCCGATGACGAGCCGTATTGGTCTGTCCGGAAAAGAGGTCTCAGCAGCGTGCGTGGCCGATGCCGCCCAGGCCAGTACAGCCATCACGCATGTCCACAGCGTTCGTACATTCATGCCAGTTTCTCCTCGCATTGTCGTTTACTGTTCGATCCGTACACCGTTGCCGTTCACGCCCTACGGGCTTACGGCCTGCGAACGAATAATAACTACTCCGCCCGTATCCCGGCTTCCCTGATGACTTTGCCGAGCCGTGCGATGTCGGTGCGAATTTTCTCCGAGAACATTTCCGGCGTGCTACCGGCGATTTCGAAGCCGAGGCTTCCGAGCCGCTCGCGTGTCGCCGTCAACTGACCGATCCGCACGACCTCGGCATTCACGCGCGCGACGATGTCCGGCGGCGTTCCGGCCGGCGCGAAAAATCCCGTCCATGAATCACCTTCGTAGCCTGGAACCGTTTCGGCGATGGCGGGCAGATCGGGGCTCGCAGCAGCGCGCTTCGTGCCCGTGGTACCCAGTATGCGAACTCGTCCGGATTTGTGGTGGGGAAGGGCCGTCACGAGGCCGGAGATCATCATCGGGACGTGGCCTGCGACCACGTCGTTGAACGCGGGCGTCAGTCCTTTGTACGCGATATGCACGATCTCGATGCCGGTCAGCGAGCGCAGGAGCTCCATCGGCACGTGCTGCGCGCTTCCTACACCGCCCGAAGCGTAGTTGATTTCTTTCGGCCGTGATCTCGCGAGCGCCACCAGCTCTTTCACCGATCGTGCCGGCAGCGAGGGGTGCACGATGAGGCAGTTCGTGATCGCTGCTGTGTACGAGATCGGCGCGTAATCACGCAGCGGATCGTAGGGGAGCTTCGCATACATGCTCGGGTTGATCGCGAGTGTCGCGATGTTTCCCATGCCAAGGGTATAGCCGTCCGCCGGCGATTTCGCGATCATCTCCATCCCGATGATCCCGTTCGCCCCCGGACGATTGTCGACGAGGACCTGCTGCGTCCAGGTTTCCGACATGTGCTGAGCGTAAATTCGTGCGAGTGTATCGACCGCGCTGCCGGCGGTGAAAGGCAGGACGAGCCGGATCGACTTCAGAGGATACTTCTGCTGCGCGTGTGCAGTGAGCGGGGAGAGCAGCAGCGAGAACACCGAGATTACGATTCCGAGGCAAAGTGTCATTCTCATCCTCCGTAGGGTCCGTCGAGGATGCACCACGACGCCACGGGTGCGCGTCGGGCACAGTCTGCGATCCCGAACTCCTCCACGTCTTCCCCGTCCTTTACGGTTGATAATTCGGACCCGTGCGACTTTCACCTCTCGAGCGGAAGCCGCACCGGCTTGCCCGTCTCCGCCGCCCGCACGATCGCGATCGTCGTTTCGAGATTGACGCGCGCCTGCGCGGGTGTCGTGTGTACGGTGGGCGCTCCGGTGACGAGCGAATCGAGCCAGGCACGCGTCTCGTTCGCGATGGCCCCCCAGTAGTCGCCCAGCGCCCAGTCGCCGCCGCTGTTCGCGCCCAGGAACGCCATGTTCACGCGATGGTTCGGAAGATAGCCTGCCGGAAAGCCTTTCTCGCTATAGAGCAGGTGATCGAGATGATCGTCGTCGACGATCATCGTGCCTTCGCGCCCGAGAAGCTCGACGCGGTCCGACTGTCCCATTGCCGGCCAGTCCGCCGGCAGAATGTAGCTTACGCCGAGACTGAATACCGCCCCGTCCGCAAACGTGAGGATCGCCCACGTGACGTCGTCGGCATCATAGCCGGCCCCCGTGAAAATGCCCCGCTGGCCGCGCGCGATGACTTCTGCCGGCGGATTGCCTTCCAGCAACCAGCAGACGAGGTCGACGTAATACGTGAGAACGTCGAGCACCGGCGTCGCGTGCGGATCGCGCTGGAGGATGTTGAGCGCCACTGCGCGCGAGTTGTATACCCGCGCGGTCCCGCCGACGACCTGACCCAGACGCCCGTGGACCATCTGTTCCTTCGCGCGCAAAAAGCATTCCTTGTAACGACGGCTGTATGCGATCCGCAGATTGCCGCCGGTGCGCCTGACGGTCTCGAGCATGTCGTCCGCGTCTTTCAGAGTAAGCGCGAGCGGTTTTTCCACGAGCACGGGTTTCCCGAGCTCGAGGGCTTTTCGCACTGGCGCGGAATGCTCGCCTTCGGGTGTCGAGACGATCACCGCCCCCACTTCAGGTCTTGCGATGACTTCGTCGTTCACGCCGCAATGAAAGTCCGCGGATGTCTGTTCGGCAAGCGCGCGCGCACGTGCCGGGTCACGATCGGACACCGCCAGATAGCGAACTGCCGGATGCCTCGCAGCGAGCCGCGCACGCAAGCTGCCGATGCGGCCGGAGCCGACGACCGCGATGCCGAGTTCCTTTCGTTTCATTTGCCGAGTCTGTCGGGCCCGCGCGTGAGCGTGCGAACCCGATAGAGACCTTCGCGCGCCGTG
>DASRIK010000056.1:0-3445 GCA_035650035.1 Burkholderiales bacterium
GTGCAATTGCCGGTGCTCGGCGAGGTGGATTTCTTCTGGTTCGCGGCGTTCTCGCTCGTCACCATCACCGGCGTCTTCGTCATTCTCGGCGGCATGAAGTCGGTGCTGTGGACCGAAGCGATGCACGTGCCCGTGCTGCTCACCGGCTCAATCGTGCTGTTGATCGTCGGCCTGTCGCAGATCGGTGGCCTGGACGCGCTGCGCGCCGCCAATCCCGAAACCATCCACCTCTGGCGACCGTTGTCGACTACGCCCGCGACGCAGGGTTTTCCCGGCTTTCTGTTCGATCCCAGCAGCACGCCGTGGTTGGGCGTGCTGCTCACTTCGCCGATCATCGGGCTGTGGTACTGGTGTACGGATCAATACATCGTGCAGCGCGTGTTGACCGCCAAGGATCTGCGCGAAGCGCGCCGCGGTACGATCTTCGCCGCCTATCTGAAGCTGGCCCCGGTCTTCATCTTCCTGCTGCCCGGCATGATTGCCGTCGCGCTGTTCAAGCAAGGCGCGCCGGGCTTCCAGTCGATCGGCGCAAATCCGCAGGGCGCTTTCCCCGTGTTGGTCTCCAACCTCCTGCCGGTCGGACTGCGCGGGCTGGTGCTCGCGGGCATGCTGTCGGCGTTGATGAGCGCGCTCGCTTCGCTGTTCAACTCGACGGCAACGCTGTTCACCGTCGACTTCTACAAGCGCTTGCGCCCGCAATCGAGCGAGCGACATCTCGTGCTCGTCGGCCGCCTCGCGACCGCAGTGGTGATCCTGCTTGGCATGGCGTGGATTCCCTTCCTGCAGGACCTCGGCAAAGGCCAGCTCTACACCTATCTGCAGCTGGTGCAATCGCTGCTCGCACCGTCCATCGCCGCGGTCTTCATGCTGGGCATCTTCTCGCGCGGCGTCACGCCTCATTCGGGCCTGATCGGCATCGTGAGCGGATTCGTCGTCGGCATGCTACGTCTGGTATTGCAAGCGACGCACGAGATGTACCACATCGAGTGGCCGGGGCTCGTGCAGGCCTTCGTCGACATCAACTGGCTGTATTTCAGCTTCCTGCTGTTCGTGTTCACCTGCGTGCTGATCTTCGCGGTCAGTGCCGTGACGAAGAGGGCGGCGCCCGAGCAGCTGGCGGGGTTGACCTACGGCTCGGTCACGCAGGAGCAGGGCGCAGCCACGCGCGCCACTTTCGGATTCTGGGAGTTTTTCCACACCGGCGTGATCCTCGCGATCATTGTCGGAATCTACATCTACTTCTGGTAGCGCCCCGCCCCACCCCAGGACTGCGCCGCTCTCGAATTGCGTTCAGGGTCGGAGCGACACTACTGTGACCGACGCGGGCGCCAACTCGAGCGTCATTGCGCCGCCGGTTCGCCTGGCCGTAACGGGTTTCGGCACGACCGTGTTCGGTGCTTCGAATGTATTGACGCTGTCGATCTTGGGAGCGGCCAACGTTTCGCCGCGAAGCATCTGGTTCTTCTGACCGCCACCCGCAATGCGGATGCGAACCGCGCGCCGCGGATCGACGTTCGTGATGGCGATCCACACCTTACCGTCTTTGTCCCTTGCGGCGATCGCATCGACGCGTCGCAGCTCGATATCGCCATGCACGTATGTTTGCGGGTCGAGTTGGAGCGGCACGAAGGTTGCGTCCTGGAGCGGCACATACATGCGAAACACGTGATACGTCGGAGTCTTCACCAGCTTCTCCTGGTCGGTGAGGAGCATGGCCTGAAGCACGTTCACCATCTGCGCGCTATTGGCCATGCGCACCCGGTCAGCATGACGTGCGAACGTATTGATGTTGAGCGCGGCGATGATCGCATCGCGTTGACTATTCTGCTGCTCGAGGAAACCTTCTTTCGAGCCTGGCGTGGGTGCGAGCCACGCGCCCCATTCATCGACGACCAGCGCAATCTTCTTCTCAGGATCGTACTTGTCCATGATCGCACCGTGTGTGCGAATCAACTCGTCCATGCGCAGCGTTTCCTTGAGCAACCTGGCGTACTCATCTTCGCCGAAGCCCGTCGCTTTGTACCTCGGCGGCCAGCCGCCCACGGTGTAATAGTGCAGCGATAGCCCATCGATGTCCCAGCTCCAGTTGCGCTGCTTCCATGCGTTCATAACGGCTTCTGTATAGCTCGTGTCGCCGCTGTCCGGACCGACGGCGATCTTCTGCATCGGATGCCGCGCGTTGTAGTTGCGAGCGTAGCGAGCGTAGATTCTGAGCTGACTCACGTAGTAGTCCGGCGTCATGGAGCCGCCGCATCCCCAGCTCTCGTTGCCGATGCCGAGGTACGAAATGCCGAACGGCTCCGGATGTCCGTTCGCGGCGCGTTCCTTCGCCAGAGCCGTCGGCTGATCGGTGGTCAGGTACTCGAACCAATCCGCCGCTTCCTTCGACGTCCCCGAACCCACGTTCACGGACATGTACGCTTCCGCACCGATCTGCTGCACGAAATCCATGAACTCGTGCGTGCCGAACGTATTCGGCTCGATGACCCCGCCCCAGTTCGGGTTGAGCGTTGCGGGACGCTCGGCGGCGGGTCCGATGCCATTTCTCCAGTGATACTCGTCCGCGAAGCAGCCGCCGGGCCAACGCACGTTCGGAACGCGCAACTCCTTCAACGCTGCCACGACATCGTTGCGTATGCCTCGTGTGTTCGGAACGCTCGAACTGGGACCGACCCATACGCCTTCATAGATCCCTCGCCCGAGATGCTCGGCGAATTGTCCGAAGATCTGGCGGCTGATCACCGGACCTGCCTGGTCCGCGTTTACGGTGAGAACCAGGGTGTCCTGCGCATGAACCACGCCCGTGACGCACAGAAATGCGCTCGCGGCGAGCGCGAGCAATCTTGTCTTCAGCATTCTGATCTCCGGCAGGAAGCACTGCTTTTGATTCGCGTTTTGCTATCGACTCAGCCAACTATCTTGATCGGGAGACATTCTCTCGTCCCGAGGATCGTCTGTGCACCTGCAACGCGTCTTCCGAGCTCCGCAGTCCCGGGGCGCCGCCACCACGCCTCGATGGCGACGAAGTCGCGCGTCCCGGCCGTGCACGAGCGCGAAGGATCTGCTTGAAAGCGCTTTCATCCGACTCGCGACAAAAAGATTTTCGTGAAAGCGCCCAGGTGGACCAGCGCTATCAGTTGCCGACCGATCTTCACCTCTTTCATTTGAGGAAACGGCGTGATAGCGTTATCAAAACGTGTTGGTAGCGTTATCAACACTGACCCGCGCGAATCTTTTTCGCATCGGGCGAACTGGACAGGGGACCTTTCGGCGCCATGCAGAAACTCATGATTCATCGGAGATTCCGCAGCCACGCTACTCAGCTCTGAATCGCATGTTTCCTTGAGAGGCGCCCGAGAGGGGGCCGGATTCGGCGTCAATGGCCACATGGCGCGGCGCAGAACCGGGAGCTCGGAGCCCGATGGCTTCGCACAAGAAAAGACTA
>DASRIK010000057.1:0-5326 GCA_035650035.1 Burkholderiales bacterium
AAAAGCGTCGCGCACCGAAGGATGAATGCGCCCCTCGAAATTGCGATTGCTCGAAAGCACCGCGCTCGCCGTGAGCTTGCGCGAGCGGATCTCGGCGTCGATGTCCGCAGACAACGGTCCCGACATCCCGGAGCACGTCGAGCAGCCGTAACCGACGACGTCGAAGCCGAGCGCCTGCATGGATTCGTACAACCCGGCGCTTTGAAGGTACTTGAGCACCGAGCGCGAGCCGGGCGCGAGTGACGTCTTGACCCACGGCGCGGGTTTGAGACCCCGCTCGACTGCGTTGCGCGCGAGCAGACCCGCTGCGATCATCGCCCGCGGGTTGGAGGTGTTCGTGCAGCTCGTGATGGCGGCGATGACTACGGCGCCGTCTTCGAGCGTCGTCGCGCGCGTGCCCGCCCCACGTGCAACCCCGGCGGCTTTCAGATTCGCGAGCGGCACACGCTGATGCGGATTGGTGGGTCCGGCGATCGCACGCGTGATCGAGCCGAGATCGACTGCGATGGTTCGATCGTAGCGCGCCCCGGAAAGCGCGTCGCTCCACAGGCCCTGCGCTTTCGCATACGCCTCCACGAGCTCGCGCTGCTCGGCGGAGCGCCCGGTCAGCTTCAAGTATTCGATCGTGTTCTCGTCGATCGGGAAAAGCGACGCCGTCGAGCCGAACTCCGGCGACATGTTCGAGATCGTGGCGCGGTCGCCCACGGACAATGCTGAAACACCTTCCCCGAAAAATTCGACAATCGACGCGACCACGCCTTCGTTCCGAAACTTTTCGGTGAGCGCGAGCACGACGTCAGTCGCGAGAATGCCGGGCGCGGGTTCGCCTGTGAGCTGCACGCCGACGACTTCGGGAAGGCGCATGAAGATCGGGCGTCCCAGCATCACCGCCTCCGCCTCGATGCCGCCCACACCCCAGCCGAGCACGCCGAGCGCATCGATCATCGTCGTGTGGCTGTCGGTCCCGACAAGCGTGTCGGAATACGCCCACCATTCTTCCCCACGCTTCTCTGCGATGACGACCGGCGAGAAGCGCTCGAGGTTGATCTGGTGCAGGATGCCCTGACCGAGCGGCACGATCTCGACATTCGCGAACGCGCGGCGGCCCCAGTCGAAGAACTCGAAGCGCTCGGCGTTCTGCCGCCGCTCGATTTCCATGTTCTCTCTGAGCGCGTTCGGGCTCCCGGTGCGGATCACGTTGACCGAGTGATCGATGACGAGGTGCACAGGTACCTGCGGATTCACCCTGGTCGGGTCACCACCCCGCTCCGCCACTGCGTCGCGCAGCGCCGCAAGGTCGACGAGCGCCGGCGTTCCGAGGAGATCCTGGAGCACCACGCGCGCAGGGTAGTACGGCAGGTCGACATCGCGTCTGCGCGCAGCGATGTGCCCGAGGAGCATCGGCACGTCCGCCGCGGGCGCGCGCCGCACGATGTTCTCGGCGAATATCCGATGGCTGAAGGGCATTTCGTCGAAGGCCTGTGGATCGACTGCGGCGAGGCTTCCCCTCACGTCTGCATAGCGATAGCTGCGAGTGCCGAGCTTCAGCAGGCTGTCCGACATAGGAGGCTCCGTCGAAAGGCGTGCAGTATGCATAACGCGTCCCGCCGTACGCAAGGCGCTGATGCGCATCCAGCAGGAAGGCCGGGCCGAGCGTCAGCTGCGGCGGCTGATCGAATACAAGAAGACCGCAGCGGGTTCGCGCACGCCGCGCAAGGCGCAGGCCGAGGACCATCTCGCGATCATTGCCGCGATCGAGCGCGGCGACTATCTCACCGCCGCGTCACTCGTGCGGAACCACCTGGCAGATCCCAAGCGAGAAAAGGTGCGGAGCGATTTTCTGGAAAGAAAGAAGTACGCGGCGTAATCAATCGGAGCTTGGCGGAACCGCAAAACAGCCTCACCTTAAAGAATCTCGGCACGCGACGCGCGAGAAGACTTTCCCAAGCGCCGTTTATGCGCCAGAACACGCCAGGCGCTGGCAATAGCCACCACCTCAAGCAGTGCACACACGAGTATTGACGCGATGCAGACGTAAAGCACGACTGTCGGGTCGGCGAGACTAAGGCTCGGCGCGCCTATTCCTTCGACGAAAGACATCGGAGACCTCCAGTAGCAGTGACCTGAGTCAGTAGCCGGCGCGACCCCTTGAGGTCGCGCCGGTTAAAGGCCTAGTCGTCGATGTATCCGCCGCCGAAGGGGAACGGATTATGCGGCTGGACCTCACGTTTGCTGACGCCCCAGACTGCGGCGCCGGTGCCATCTCGCGCGTAACGCTCGGCGTAGGAATCCGTAGCCGGCAGGCTGTAGCTTGCTTCCGCATCGGCAGGGAACGGCGAGGCTTGCGCTACACCCAGCAGCCCAAAGGTCAGGACAGACAAAACGAACAGATGAATGCGTTTCATGATGACACTCCACAAGTATGCGCGGTAACGACAATGGGGAGACACAAGGGCGCGCTCTACTTTTGGCTCCAGCGAAAGACACATATCATCTTTCGATAGAGCTTAGTCTCCGCGTAAGCCGGTAAGCGCGCACTGTCACACGACGCAGCACGAATGCGTCACATGCACATTCCAGTGAATGCTTCGTCTCAGCCCGCAAGGCGACAGACCTGCCTACGCGTGCGTACAGGCGCAGTTATTTATGCGTCGTTTCTGCATGGGCGCTCGCAAGCTCCACCTGAGCAAGGTGTTCGCCGGTCAGAACGTCGGTGTCAGACAGGTCGCCGACCAGGTCTTCATCGTCAGTTTATGGACTATGACTTAGGATTCTTTGCGACGTGCCGGGAGGGACCATACCGACCGAAGCTCGCGCTGATGCATCCGTAGCGGCTGTCTTTGAGGCGCATCAAATAAATGCGGTCTGCCGCTTGTCACGCGCAGTTCCTCGCCAGAGGATATTGTCCGGCGGATGAACGTCGCGTTGATTCGGAGGTGCGCCATGAGAATGATCGCTCATGTCATGGGTGCAGTCTTCGTGCTGGTACTAGCGGCTTGTGCGGGGATGAATTCAGCACCCGACCCATCAACTGCGCACGCGCTGGCACCGACCGGAAAGCTGCGCGTCGCGTTTCTCCTGGTTCCCATCTATGCGACGAAGGATCCCGCGACCGGCGAGCTCAAGGGTATCGCGCCCGACCTCGGGCGGCAGCTCGCACAGCGTGTCGGCGTGTCGTTCGATCCCGTTGTCTATGCCAATCCTCGCGCATTGATAGACGGCGCGCAGTCCGGCCAGTGGGATGTGGCGCTTCTGGGAATCAGTCCTGAGCGTGCGGCGGCCATCGATTTCTCGCCGCCGTTCATGGAAGTCGAGCAGGGCTATCTGGTTCGCTCGGGCGTCGCCATTGCGAGCGTGGCCGACGTGGACAAAGCCGGCGTCCGGGTTGTGCTCCTCGAAAAAGGCGGCGCCGACGCGATTCTCTCGAAGACACTGAAAAACGCGACCATCATCCGCGTCAAGAGCCAGCCTGAAAGCGCTACGCTGCTGGACGCGGGGAAGGCTGACGTGTATGCCGCGACCAAGACAGCGCTTTCTACCGTAGCTGCGAGCCGGCCAGGCTCTCTCGTTCTCGAAGGCCGCTTTCTCGTCGAACCGAGCGGCATCGCCGTACCGAAGGGTCGCGATCCAGCCGCGGCTGCCTTCGTCACCAAGTTCGTTCAGGAAGCGAAGGCGAAGGGCCTTATCCAGGGCGCAATTGAAAGAGCCGGCCTTCGCGGCGTCGTTGTCGCTCCGCTGAAATGAGGACCGCTAAGCGATACGCGAAGAAGGGGGCGTCCGTGACGGATGCCCCCTCACTTATGATTCTGCAAGAAGCAATCTTTACAGCAGTAAGGAGGAAGACATGCGCATGTTGACGGGTTTCTTCGTGCTGTTCTCGGGTATTGCCGCGTCCGCCAGCGCGCAGGATGTAACGTGGCGCAAGGATGTCCAGCCCATCGTGGCGGCGAAGTGCGCTGGCTGCCACGGTGCGAGCCAGCCCGAGTTCGCCGAGTGGATGGTACGGCGCGAAAAGGAGAAGAACCTCGCTCCGCGAATGGACAGCTATGCGCATTTCACGAATTACGTGGTCTGGCCCGCTACGGGTGCGATGATGCGCCGCCTGGATGACGGCAAGGCAGCGGGCGGCAAGCCGGGCAACATGTATGCTTTTCTGGGTGTCGACGATGCCGAGCGTGCCGCCAATCTGAAAACGATCAAGGCCTGGCTGGGTGAAGGTGCGTGGAACCTGAACCGGTGGGAGAAGCGCGACAAAACGCCGGGCATCAGCAAGGATCAACTTGACAAGATCAAGGCCAAATACTGAATTCGAATCCTTCGTTCTCCAAGCTCGGCACGCCCAGCGCGACGAACGAAACACACCAGGCTTCGGGGGCGCGACAGGTCGCGAGCAGTCACCAGAGAACGTAGGGAAAGCGCCGGAGTGCTGACGAGCTTCTGCGAGTGCAGACGAGTGAGGGCGGGCTACGTTCTGAGGTTGAACAGCTAGTTACATGTACGGCATCGACGCGGTCAACAGCTGGCCGCGGTTGCTTGCGGTGATCGCGTACGGCGCGCTCGTCGTCACGAACTGGACGTTAGCTGCGCCTTGGCTCGCGTTGATGCTTCTTGCGTTCCTGTGGCCAGCTGCTCGGCGGGCTTGACTGTCGGCCGCCAGCTGGGGCGGCTACGTCAAATCTGCGTTCGACGTGTTTCTCCCAGATCTGGACAAGACATTAGGCATCACGAGTCTCGACTCAGCCCAGCAGCGGATTAACGCTCGCAGAAGGCTCAGGCCCTTGTGTACAAGGAACCGGACTACTTACCCAATGCGGACCGCCGTCAATCCGAAACTGCTACATCGAGACCTTCAACGGGTCACTGCGTGACGAGTGCTTTAGCTTGCAGGGGTTCGAACGACGGAGGGAAGCAAAAGCGATCGTCGAGGCGTGGCGCCGGGACTGCAATGAAAACCTGCCTCACATGGCTCTCGATTACGCTGTGAGGCTGCACCCGTTTTAGTAGCTCAGACTTGGAAATTCGCGCTGATTTCTCTTAGTCAGCGCGCCCAGCGCCGGTATTCCGGAATAGCGCGCTTCTCGATGCATGACCCTCCGCATTAGCCGCCTTCGATACACGGTTTGACGTGCGTTAGCAGATTGGCCGATAGTCAGTGAAAATATCCACCACGCACCGCGGAACAGCGACGGTCACGGGGTACACGGGGACGCTCAACTATGGCGACGGCTGCGACCTCCGACAATTCTCAGAAGAGCGAGCCTCTACGACTCCGCTTCGGTTCATTCGAGCTCGATGAAGTCGACGCACGCCTGACGCGCGACGGCCA
>DASRIK010000058.1:0-5423 GCA_035650035.1 Burkholderiales bacterium
GTTCTACAGCGGCAAAGATATCAACTTGCGCAAGAGCGTTTCCTTTCCGGTCGTCGTCGGAATCACGATGGGTCTCGTCTTCCTGATCGCATTCTCGAGTACGCTGCCCGAGATGCTGTTCCTGCTTTTCAGCGGCTATGCGCTTTCAGGCTACGTCCTGCGCGTGCTCGGTGCGGTGTACCGGAAGCGTTCCCCGCCGTCAGCTCCGCCTGAACCCTGACGCCGACTCGCTTGCACGCAAGTGCAAAACTCTTTATATTGGCGCGTCATGACTCCGTTCTCACAGGCCCTTGTAGCTTCCGTTTGCACCAGCCTTCTGCTGGCCGGCCTGCTGCTGCGCGTTCGCGCGCGCTAAACTCCTACCCCACATTTTGCAGTGCACGCCGGTTCGGGCAACCGATCCGGAGTAGGCATATCCCCGCCGCACGTGGCTGACGCGCGCGGCATGACTGGAGGCCGCCATGGCTAAAGAGCAATTGATCATATTCGATACGACGATGCGGGACGGCGAGCAAAGCCCCGGCGCATCGATGAACCGCGAGGAAAAGATACGCATCGGGCGTCAGCTCGAGCGCATGAAAGTCGACGTGATCGAGGCTGGCTTTCCTGCAGCGAGCGACGGCGATTTCGCTGCCGTGCAGGCCGTTGCGCGTGTGGTGAAGGACAGCGTGATCTGCGGGCTCGCACGCGCGAACGAGCAGGACATCAGGCGTTGCGGCGAAGCGGTTCGCGTGGCCGCCCAGCCGCGCGTGCACACGTTCATCGCGACTTCGCCCATACACATGGAGAAGAAGCTGCGCATGGAGCCCTCGCAGGTGATCGATCAGGCCGTGCGCGCAGTCCGCTGGGCGCGTGAGTACACGGACAACGTGGAGTTCTCGCCGGAGGACGCCGGCCGGTCCGATCTCGACTTTTTGTGCCGCATACTCGAGCAGGTGATCAAGGCCGGCGCGACGACGATCAATGTGCCCGATACCGTGGGCTACACGCTGCCCGATGCGTTCGGGAACCTTATCCGCCAGCTCCGGGAGCGCGTGCCGAATTCGGACAAGGTGGTGTGGTCCGTGCACTGTCATAACGATCTCGGGCTTGCTGTCGCGAACTCGCTTTCGGCCGTGCTGAATGGCGCGCGCCAGGTCGAGTGCACGATCAACGGTCTCGGAGAGCGCGCCGGAAATGCCGCGCTGGAAGAAATCGTAATGGCCGTGCGCACGCGGCAAGACATGTTCCCGTGCGAGACACGGATCGATGCCACGCAGATCGTGCCGGCCAGCAGGCTCGTGGCGGGTATCACGGGCTTTCCCGTACAGCCCAACAAAGCCATCGTCGGCGCGAACGCTTTCGCCCACGAATCCGGTATTCACCAGGACGGCGTGCTGAAGAGCCGCGAGACCTACGAAATCATGCGCGCGCAAGATGTGGGCTGGAACGCGAACAAGCTCGTGCTCGGCAAGCACAGTGGCCGTAATGCCTTCAAGACGCGGCTTGCGGAGCTCGGCATCGTCATCGAATCGGAAGAGGCTTTGAACGCCGCGTTCAAGCGTTTCAAGGACCTCGCCGACAAGAAGCACGAGATTTTCGACGAGGACCTTCAGGCCCTCATTTCGGAAAGCGCCGACGAGGTCGCGGCCGAGCACTACCGGCTGTTGTCGCTGACGGCCCATTCCGAGACAGGCGAGTTGCCTTACGCGGACATCGTGATCGCCGACAACGGCCGCGAAGTTCGCACGGAGTCGCGCGGCAGCGGACCGGTGGATGCGTCCTTCAAGGCGATCGAAAGCGTCGCGAAAAGCGGCGCGGAGCTGCTGCTCTACTCCGTCAACAGCATCACGACGGGAACCGACGCGCAGGGTGAGGTGACCGTGCGTCTTTCGAAAGGCGGCCGGATCGTCAACGGTCAGGGCGCGGACACCGATATCGTCGTCGCTTCGGCGAAGGCGTATATCGATGCGCTCAACAAGCTGCATACGAAGCTCGAGCGCGTGAACCCTCAGCTTTAGAACCTACGATCGACCGGCCCTGCGGGCCGGTCGGTACCCTCTAGCGCGCCGGAAACATCTACGCCGCTCCTCCGCTCCTTCGGGCGCGACGCCACCCTCTAGCGCGTCCGCGGCGCGGAAAGATCTACGCCGCTCCTGCGCTTTGCTTCGGGCGCAACCCCACCCTCTACGCGCCTCGCGGCGCTAGGTACTATCCTTCCTGCGGATGTAGGCGATTGCCGTAACGAAAAATGTGGCGGCAAGCGCGATTTCGGCTGCCGCCAGCACTGAAGACGGCGCGGTTTCGGAATAGAGGCGCACCGTGCCTTCGGCGAAATAGGCGAGCACCAGCATGATCGCCCATCGATACGTGTAGGTGTTGCCGGCGGTAATCCCTCGCAACGCGAACAGCAACGGCAGCCCTTTCAGTGCCATCCAGGAGCCGCCGGGGCGAAGCGGCGCCAGGACGAGCTCCCATGCGATCGTCAGGGCAACCAATGCCGCGAGCGTCACGACACTGCTAACCCGAAGAAAACGCTGCTTCTTGAACCGTGCGGTCGCACGGACCGGTGAGCTCACTGGGCCAGCTTGAGCGCGATGCGGGCGAGCCGGCGTCCCTGCGCGAGGCAGAGCTTTTTTTCGTGCTCCGTGAGCGGCTCGTCACTTGCCGTGCCGGCGGTATGGCTCGCACCATAGGGCGTGCCGCCGCTCTTCGTGGCCATAAGCTCGGGCTCGGTATATGGCAGACCCAGGATCAACATTCCGTGGTGCAGGAGCGGTAGCATCATTGAAAGAAGCGTCGTTTCCTGACCGCCGTGCATTGTGGATGTCGACGTGAAAACGGTGGCCGGTTTGCCTTCCAGAGCACCATTGAGCCACAGCTCGGACGTCGAATCCCAGAATGCCTTCAGGGGTGCAGCCATGTTTCCGAACCGGGTGGGAGAGCCGAGCGCAAGGCCGGCGCATTCGGTCAGATCACGAAGCTCGACGTAAGGCGCGCCCGATTCGGGGACCGCTGGCGCAATCGGCTGCGTGACAGCGGACACGTGCGGCACGGTTCGCAGCCGGGCCGTGGCACCGGACTCCTGCTCGATGCCGCGCGCGATGAGCTGGGCCATCTGCCTCACCGCACCATGACGGCTGTAATAGAGAACCAGGATCTCGACAGGCATCTCGCGCTCCGGATGGAAGGTATTATATAAACCGCACGCGGGAGACCAATATACGCGGAGCATCCGTGGTGACGAGCGCACGACGCAGACTCATTGATCTCGCACGCATCGTCATGCGGCGCTTCTATGAAGACCGCTGCATGCAGATCGCGTCGAGCCTTACTTTTACCTCGCTCCTGTCGATCGTGCCGATGCTCACCGTCGCGCTGACGGTGATCACGGCATTTCCGGTTTTCGGCAGCATGACGGCCGCGCTGCAGACTTTCGTCCTCGAGAACATGATGCCCGGCTCCGCGGACGCGATCGTGAGCCATACGCAGGAATTCACGCGAAACGCCGCGCGGCTTACCGCGGTAGGCATCGTGTTTCTCTTCGTCACGTCGATCATGCTGCTGCTCACGATCGATCGCGCCTTCAACGACATTTTCCGGGTGAAAAGGCCGCGGTCGATCGTCCAGCGGCTATTCGTCTACTGGACGCTCATCACGGTGGGGCCGGTCCTGATCGGCGCAAGCCTGTCGCTCACGTCGTGGCTGGTCGGTCAGGCCGTCGGGCTCGTCCGGGGGCTTCCCGGCGCCGGCGTCGTGCTGCTAAGCGTTGTGCCGGTTCTCCTTACGTCGATCGCATTGGCGCTGCTCTATACCGCAATGCCTAACCGCCGGATAGGTATCCGCGACGCGCTTCTCGGCGGCTTGCTGGCGGGCATCGTGTTCGAGATCACGAAGCGCGGTTTCGCCTTTTATATCGCGCAGTTTCCGACCTACACGCTGGTCTACGGCGCGTTCGCGACCGTCCCGATTTTTCTGCTGTGGATTTATGTCTCGTGGCTCGTCGTCATTTTTGGAGCGGTCGTCGTCGCTGCTCTGCCGGAATGGCGCGAGGGAGCTGGCCAATCGCAGCCCGTGCCCGGCAGCGACTTCTTCGACGCGCTGCAGATACTGAAGCTCCTCTGGCAGGCTCACCACAGCGGCGCGATCGTCACGCTTCCGGAAGTGCTGGCCGCGACGACAGTGCGTATCGAACAGGTCGAGAACATCCTGGAAACCATGGTGAGCGCGGGATGGGTAAGCCGCACGATGCCGAATGGGTGGGTCCTGAGACGCGATCCCACCACGATCACCGTCGAAGACGTGTATCACCTGTTCGTGTTCCGCGGGGAGGCCCACAGGCCTGCGCGGGGGGCGGATCCCGAGCTCGAGGCCAGCATTCATGAGCTTGGCACGCGAATCGGCGAGAACATGCGCGTGACGCTCGACGCGATGTTCCGCGCGGCTGACGAGGAAGGGGCGATGGTCGGACCCGGACGCGGAGCGCCGGCAATGCAATCAGTGCCGCGGCGAAAAGAGAGCGGTTAGTTAACGCCTGGTTGCGGCTCGCCCCAAAGGCCCGCGCCTTTGTCGCAGCTGATGATGCATTCGTCCAGAGTGAAGCCGTTTCGCTCGGCGTCCTGCATGCAATGAGCCAGGAACGAGAACTCCGGCGATTCCGAAACGACGACGCCGGCCGCACCCAGCTGCCGCCATTTCCATTTCACCGAACGCGTCTGGAGGAATTCCCACTGTCCCATGTCTGCGGTCTTTGAACGAGCCTCGACCGGGGAAAAGCAGCGAGCGTGCCCGGGCGCACCGGAGCCCTACATAGCCCGTGCTGTGGGACGGATGTCCGGCGCCGCGCTCGCGGTTCTGGAGGGATACGTCCAGTGGCTCGTCCACGCCTGGAGCACGGTGTTGGGATATGGCGCACGTCCGAGGCTTCCGTTATACCGCCCCAGAGCGCGGAAGAGATCGCCGTTTTCGAGGTCCAGGTAGTGCCTCAGGATGACGCAGCCGTAGCGCAGGTTCGTCCGCAAGTGAAAGAGGTTGTGCTCGCTCTCGCCCCCGATCAGCCGCACCCAGAAAGGCATCACCTGCATGTAACCGCGCGCGCCTGCAGTCGAAAGCGCGTATTTGCGAAAACCGCTTTCGACTTGTATGAGTCCGAGAACGAGCTGCGGATCGAGCCCGGCGCGCTTGGCTTCGTAGTGCACCGTAACGAGAAATTCTTCACGCTGGACGCGGTCCGGCATGCGCTTCTCGAGACGCGTCGACATGACGTTCAGCCAGGCACGTGCTTCGGCTTCGCTCTCGAAAGCGAGGTAAGGAACGGCCTGGTCGGAGACCGCTTTATTGAGCGCGGCCTGTACGCTCGCCGAGAGGGGCTCGTAAATCTGGGCGCCGGCCTGAACAGCCGGCGCTGCAAGCATCAGTAGTAGAGGCGCGAGCAGGAAGGCCCC
>DASRIK010000059.1:0-2168 GCA_035650035.1 Burkholderiales bacterium
CAGTCCTTCGAGACGGCGAACCTGAGAAAGCTCGCGCGCATGACCCGCGTGCGGCTCGTGCAGCTCATCAGCGATACCGGCAAGCCGTATGATTTTGTCGTGGCGAACGACCCGCGCACTTACGCCGATCTCGCGAAGCCCGCCGGTCTGAAGGAAATCGCCGGCTACGCCGCAGGTATAGGTCCGAACAAGAATCTGATCATTCCGCGCGCTCAAGGCTTTCTCGGAACGCCCACGACGCTCGTCAGTGACGCCCACAACGTGGGGCTGGTGGTGCATGCGTGGACGTTTCGTGCGGAAAACACGTTCCTGCCGAACGAATTTCGATCAAGCACGGATCCGACGGGCATAGGCAATCTCGCAGGCGAGATCACTCGCTTCCTCGAGCTGGGACTGGACGGCTTCTTCACCGACCAGCCCGACATCGGTGTGCGCGCGCGCAACGAGTTCGTGAGCAGATAATCGCCACAGCGACGGCTGCCGCATGTCGCGGCAGCCGTTCTTATCGCCAATGGGCGGGCGTGTCTTTCCAGAAGGCTCTTCGGCTGCGCTGAGCAGCGGCGCGTTGCGAATGGAACTGCCCACGGGGGGCTGCTTAGCGCGCTGCGCGGACGGGAACGAACCCCATGTCCTTCACGGTCGTCTGACAATCGCCGAGCACGTAATCCAGGAAAACCTGTACTTTGCGGGGCGCGTCAGCTTTGGCGACGAGCAGCATCGGACGGTTGAGCGGGTACTTGCCGAGCAGCGTGGACGCAGCAAACCAGGTGCGTTGCGACATAAAGCCTCCGTTCGACGTGACGGAAGCGACGATAGCGACCCTGTGTGAAGGTTTGGCGACGGATTCTTGACAACTGCGAGACCCGGCCGGCGTGACAAATTCACGGGCCTGGTTTGATTGGAATCAAGAGCGCCGGCGATCCCGTCGTTAGTAGACGTTCCGCAGCTCTGGGACTTTGATGGGGACACGCATGGCCGGCACGTACAACTACTGGCTCGTATTCGTATCGCTGCTGGTCGCGATACTCGCTTCGTACACCGCGCTCGATCTCGCCACCCGCATTACCGCCTCCCGAGGCAACGGTGCGCGCGCATGGCTCGTCGGCGGCGCGTTTGCCATGGGCATGGGCATTTTCTCCATGCATTTCGTGGGCATGCTTGCCTTCAGCCTGCCCATACCGATGGGCTACGACGTCGCGGTCACGTTGCTTTCGCTGCTCATTGCCGTGATCGTGTCCGGTTTCGCGCTCTACATGGTAAGCCGCGAAACGCTCAGTCCCGGAAAGCTGATCGGTGCGGGCGTCCTGATGGGGCTCGGCATTTGCGCCATGCACTACACCGGCATGGCGGCCATGGAAACGCATCCGCATATCACGTATCAGCCCGCGCTCTTCTCCGCGTCGGTCGGAATCGCCATTGCGGCATCATTTGCTGCGCTGTGGATCGCCTTCACGTTGCGCGACGACAAAGGCTGGAAGAAATACGCGAAGCTCGGCAGCGCAGTCGTCATGGGATTCGCCATCACCGGCATGCACTACACCGGGATGGCCGCCGCGCAGTTCGCACCCGACACGATCTGCCTCACGGGACCGCTCGTGGATAATTCGTGGCTCGCGGGTACGCTCGCCGGCACCACATTGGTCATCCTGTGCGTGACGCTCGCTCTGTCGTTCATCGATGCGCGTATGGTAACGAGAACCGCGAAGATGGCTGCGTCTCTGCAACGGGCGAACGACGAGCTGCAACGACTCGCCCTTCAGGACCCGCTGACGAAGCTCCCGAACCGGCTCCTGCTCCAGGACCGCATCGACCAGGCGATCGCGCAGGCACAACGGGCGAGCAGCAACACGGCGATACTCTTCGTCGATCTCGACCGTTTCAAGCTGATCAACGATTCGCTCGGGCACTGCGTCGGTGACGAGCTCCTGCGCGCCGTCGCGCAGCGCGTGCACCACCTCGTGCGCGCCGAAGATACGGTTTCGAGACTTGGAGGCGACGAGTTCGTGATTCTGCAGCGGCATGCGACGGACATACTGGATGCTCAGGACCTCGCACACCGGATCCTCCTCGCGCTTCGCGAGCCGTTTCGCGTCCATGACCAGGAGCTGCTGGTCACGCCGAGCATCGGCATCAGCGTTTTCCCGATGCACGGAGACACCGCGCAGGCG
>DASRIK010000060.1:0-5393 GCA_035650035.1 Burkholderiales bacterium
GCCGAGCGAGGCGATGTGAAGTGTCTCGACCATCGCGTCGTGGACACCATCCGGGTAGTAAGACCACTCGATCGGCCACATGCGCTTCAACAGGTCTGCGACCTGCTCCGGTGCGTCATAGAGAAACTCCGGGATGATCTCCACGGTGCGCAGCGAAGCGACGCAGGCCACGACGATGCCGAAATAGAGTGCGAAACGGCCGATTCGCTGCGGGGGCGTGAAGCGTCTCCACTCGCGATCGAGCGTGGCGCTCATCGGAAGAGTCTTTTCACGGCGTTCTGCAAGATCTCGCTCAGCATGATCATCGCGATGATCGCGAGCAGGATCGTCAGCAGATAGTCATAATCGAATTTCTGAAATGCCGCGAACATCGTCCCGCCGATGCCCCCCGCACCGACGATGCCGACCATCGTCGAGTTCCGCAGATTCGAATCGACCTGATATGTAGCGAACCCGACGAAGCGCGTGAGCACCTGGGGCAGGACGCCGTACGCGACGACGTTGAGGAACGACGCGCCAGTGGACCTTATCGCTTCCACCTGTTTCAGCGAGATCTCCTCGATCGCTTCCGCGAAGAGCTTCGCGACGAACCCGATCGAGCCGACGGTGAGCGCCAGTATGCCGGCGAGCGCGCCGAAGCCGACGGCTTTCACGAAAATGATCGCGACGATCACCTGGTGAAAAGACCGGCACAGCGCGATGAAAAGCCGCACGGGCCAACTTACCCAGGCGGGCATGAGATTGCGCGCGGCGAGGAGTCCGATGGGCAGCGAAAGCGCTATGCCGAGCGCGGAGGCGATGATCGCGATTTCCAGGGACTCATACAGCCCCCGCATCATCAGCCTGAGCTTGTCGGGCGCCACGTCCGGCGGGAACATGCGCGAGATGAAGCGTGCGCCCTGCTCGAGGCCGACCTGAAAACGCTCCCACGTCACATCGAGTATCGAGGTCGCGTAGATCACATAAGCAGCGAGCCCAAGCCATGCGAGGCGTGCGGGCCAGTTCGCGCGAAAGGCAACGCTTCTGGCGTGCGTGGTCGCAACCGGGCTCATGCGAGGGCCGTCATTCCAGCCAGTCCTCGCCACCGTAGATCTCACGCAGGTCGTCGTCGGCAAGATCGGCGGGCGCGCCGTCGTACACGATCTGACCCCCGGTCATGCCGACGATGTGCGTCGCGAAGCGGCGCGCCAGCGGAACGTTATGAATGTTCACGACGACGGGTATGCGGCGCGTTTGCGCGAGCGATACGAGCAGCTCCATGATCTCGACGGATGTCTTTGGATCGAGCGAAGACGTCGGTTCGTCGGCGAGCATGAGCTGCGGCTGCTGCATGACTGCTCGCGCGATTCCGACTCGCTGGCGCTGCCCACCCGAAAGCGCATCCGCCCGGCTGTTGGCATAGTCCGCGAGCCCGACCGTTTCGAGGAGCTCGAACGCCGCGTCGATGTCGGCGCGTGGATAACGCCGCAGCCATGCTTTCCCGACCGACACGTAGCCGAGCCGTCCGCTCAGCACGTTTTCCATGACCGTCAGGCGCTCGACCAGGTTGTACTCCTGGAAGACCATCCCGATGCGCCGGCGCGTTTCGCGCAGCTCGCGGCGCCCGAGGCGCGTTACGTCGATGCCGCGGAAAATTACATGGCCTGAAGTCGGCTCCACCAGCCGGTTTATGCAGCGGATGAGCGTCGATTTCCCGGTGCCGGACGGACCGATGACCGCCGTAATGCTCGTGTCGCCGACCGTGAGGCTCACGTTGCGCAGCACCGGCACCCCGCGGCGATACTCCTTGCTGAGGTTGCGAACTTCGAGAGCCGGAGCCGCCGGCTGCTGCGACTCCGCCACGACGTTACTTCTTCTTCTCGCCCGCGGCTTTCTTGCGGGCAGCCTCCTCGGACGCCGATTGCTTCTCGAATGCGGAGCGATTGAACGGAGTGCCCGATTCCTCGTTCACCCTGCGCACGACGGCCCAGTCTTTCTGATATGTGATCGGAAAGAAGCGATCCGCGCCTCCGAAGCTTTTCTGCATTTCGGGCGTAAACCGGAAATCGAAGAAGCATTTCGTGAGCGTCTTGACCAGATCGGGATGGAGGTCGTGCGCATAAGCGAACGACGACGTGGGAAACGGCGCGCTCGAATAAACAATGCGGAAATCGTCGAGCTTGACGTCGCCACGACTCGCCATCCGCTTGAAAACATCGGACGCAACCGGCGCTGCGTCGTAATCGCCGCTTGCGACGCCATTTACCGATTGTCCGTGGCCACCGGAAAACAACACCTTGTAATCCTTGTCGGGGACGAGGCCTTCGGGCGGGAAGAGTACCTGTGGCGCCAGATGTCCCGAGTTCGAGGACGGCGAAGTGTGCGCTACCCTTTTGCCTTTGAGGTCGGCAAGCTTCTGATACGGGCTCGACTTCTTCACGATCACGATCAATTGATAACCCTGCAACTCTTTCTCGTTACCTTTCACGGCAAAGGGAACGGCGCCGGCGAGGTTCACCGCAAAGCCAGTCGGCCCGGTGGAGAACCCCCCCACGTGCAGACGTCCTGCACGCATCGCTTCGATTTCGGCCGCGTTCGATTGCACCGGGAAATAGACGACGCGCTTGGCAGTGCACTTCCCGAGATGATCCAGGAATGGTTTGAAAGCGGTCTCGTAGACGGCCGCGTCTTCGACGGGCGTGTACGTAAAGACGAGCGTGCCCGGATTCTTCCAGCGCTTCGGATCTTTGGGCGGGTCTGCGACGAGGTCCTTGTTCTCATCGCAATAGAGCGTGTCGAGCTGCCCACGATGCTTGCAATCGTCGGCCTGGGCATACGCGGCGACCTGCGCGCCGAACAGCGTGACAGTCGCGAGCGCACGCAGGAAATACCTGAACCCCTTGCTCATCCCGTTCTCCTCAGAGTACCTCGGTACAATATGTCAGTGCCCAACCCGTTGAGTATACATTCGTGGATGGATCTCCCGAGCGCATGACGTCATACGACGGCGTCGATCTCGTACGCGGCGTCTCCGCCCTGGCTCCGCGTTACGCCGGGTTCATACTGGACCAGTGGGGCGTGCTGCACGACGGTACGCGCCCGTACGCCGGGGCTGCGGAGTGCCTGCAACGCCTGCGCGGAGAAGGCAGACGGATCGTCGTTCTGTCTAACTCCGGCAAGCGCGAGGCGGAGAACCTGCGGGTCATGGCCAGCATGGGTTTCAACGTGCGGCTGCTCGACCGTTGCGTCTGCGCGGGTGAAGAAGCACGCCGCGCGATCGAAACCCGCGCCGATGCATTCCATGGCGTGCTGGGCCGACGCTGCTACGCGTTTACACGCGGCGGCGACCGTGCAGTGCTCGAAGGCATCGGCCTCGAGTTCGTCGAACGTGTGGAAGATGCCGAATTCCTCGCGGTGCTGGGCATCGATTCGCCGCAACGTTCCCTGGCCGATTACGAGGACGAGCTTGTCGCGGGCGTGCGTCGCACGCTGCCGATGGTTTGCGCGAATCCGGACATCGCGAGGCTGACGCCACAGGGTCTCGTCGACGCGCAGGGCGTGCTCGCGGTGCGCTACCAGGCGCTGGGAGGCCGGGTCTTCTACCACGGCAAGCCGTATCCGGCGATCTACAGATCATGCCTGGCAGCCCTCGCGTGTCCGCCGGAGAAGGTGCTCATGGTCGGCGATTCGGTCGATCACGACGTGCTCGGCGCGTCCCGCGCGGGGATCGCGAGCGCGCTCATCCCCGGTGCCGTTCACGGCCCGGAGCTTGGCGTCGCGTACGGCGAGCTGCCGGACGAAAACCGATGGCGCGCTTTCGCGGCGAAAGCATCGTCGCAGCCCGAATATCTGCTCGCCGCGTTCAACTGGTGACGCGACACCGCGTTCCGTGCCGCAAGCCGAGTGGCACGGCCTCGGAAGCTGGACCCCTCAACGCTTTCCGCGCGGCATCCCCACGGCGGCCCACCTGATCGCGCATCACCTGCACGCTGCCGTGATTGATCCCCCACTGGAAAGCACCCATCGCATTGTGCGCGAAAAGTCCCTGCCGGACAGCATGAGGCGAGCCGTTCAGCAGCTGCCCGTATGGCCCGAGCATCCCCCGCGAGGCTCCGTGAACCCCTGGGCGAACATGAATTCACCCTTGATCAGCTTCGGAATGAAATGGCGCTTCTGCTCTTCCGTACCCGCCGCCATGATCGCCGGCGCGCCGCTGCCGCCGAGCGAAATCGTAATGTTCGCGCGGTAGAGCTCTTCCTCGACGATGTACTGGGAAATGCGGTCGCCGCCCTGCCCGCCGTACTCTCTTGGATAGCTGATGCCGACCCAGCCGCGGTCGGCGATTTTCTGGAAAAGCGCGCTCACGTGAGGCGTGCGGCAGCCGCTTCGATGGACGGGGCGTCCGGCGTGGTGCGCCTCCATTTCTGCGATGACTTCAGGCGTCATTTCCCTCTTGATGAACGCGCGTACTTCGTGCCGCAGTGCTTCCTGTTCAGGGGTGAACGCAAAGTCCATACGTTTTCCTTCCTGCGGCGGTCAATTACGATCCCAGGGTGTCTCTGCAACGCCATTGCGCGCGCTGATGCGCCCGAACGCGAGGCATTCGCCGATGTTCCCGGTGCCCTGGTAGAGATAACTATAGATAGAGCCGAGCTCGCCGGCGCTGTAAAGCCGCGGTATCGGCGTATTGTCCGGGCGCACGATCTGGCCGCGTTCGTTACGCCTGGGGCCGCCTTGCGTGTTGAGCATCGAAGGTGAGAGCTCGATGGCATAGTACGGCGGCGCGCCGAACGGATTCAGCATTTTGGTGCGGCCGAAATGGATATCCTTCCCGTTCGTGGAGAATTGATTCCATCGCATAACGGTTGCCTTGAGCGCGTCCGCATTCAAGCCGATCGACTTTGCAAGCTCCTGGATCGTTTCGCCGCGCTTGATCCAGCCGCGCTGGAGCTCCGCGCGATTGTCCTTGCTCCACGGATAGCGCTCCATGACCCTTCCCCAGCCGCTCGCCGGTTTCGCGTCGTAGAGCGGTCCGCCCGTGAACACCGTGTGATCGAAGACGATGAACATCGGCGTCGGCACGGGCATCGGAATCCAGTGCTCGTGTCTCCTGATCTTGCCGTGGCGCGTATGGAACTTCTCGTCAGTGAACCGCTTCGCATCCGGTCCGACGACAATCATTCCGCCGGGGCGCTCGTGGCTGTAATGCAGCAGCAACATCGAAAACGGCGCTTTGTATTCCGGGACTTTCAGCGCCATCGAAGGGCCCGCGTAGTTGTTCATGTGCCACAGGTCCGCGCCGACCATTTGCGCCATCCTGATCCCGTCGCCTTCGTTGTAAGGCGACCCCGTCGTGTAGCAGCATTCGAGGCCCGGCAGGTAGTTCCGGATCATTTCCTGATTGTTCTCGAAGC
>DASRIK010000061.1:0-13647 GCA_035650035.1 Burkholderiales bacterium
CCTCGCGACTTTCATCCTGTACTTCAGCGCTGGTGGGAGACCCGTTTCGCGGATCCTGCAGGCGAAGTGTTGCCGCCGACCGAAGCCCAGCTCGAAGGCTGGAAAGCGATCCGGCGCGGCGACAACACGCTCATTGCTGCACCGACCGGCTCGGGGAAAACGCTCGCCGCCTTCCTGACCGCGATCGACGAGCTCCTTCGGGAGGGGCTCGCGGCGGGTGAGCTGCCCGACGAGGTGCGCGTCATCTACGTTTCGCCGCTGAAAGCGCTCTCCGCCGACATCCATAAGAACCTCGCGGAACCGCGGCGGGAGATTCGCCGACTCGCCGAGGAAATGGGCTTTCCGCCCGTGCGTATTACCGCGGCGGTTCGAAGCGGCGACACGCCGCAAAAAGAACGGGCGGGCATGCTCAAGAAGCCGCCGAACATCCTCGTCACCACGCCGGAGTCGCTGTATCTCCTGCTCACGGCGGAAAAATCGCGCGAGATGCTGAAAACCGCGCGCGTCGTGATCGTCGACGAAATCCACGCCGTGCTGGAGTCGCGCCGCGGGGCGCACCTCGCGCTTTCGCTCGAACGCCTGCAGCACGCCTGCGGACGCACGCTTCAGCGCATCGGGCTTTCCGCTACGCAGAAGCCGATCGAAGAAGTCGCGCGGTTTCTGGTCGGAACGAACGCCGCGGGCGATTGCGCAATCGTCGATCGAGGCCACAAGCGCAAGATCGATCTCGCGATCGAAGTGCCCGGCTCCGCGCTCGAGGCCGTCATGTCGGCCGAGGTGTGGAAAGAGATCTACAACCGCCTGGTCGAGCTGATCGAATCCCATCGCACGACGCTCATCATGGTGAACACGCGCCGGCTCGCAGAGCGCATGGCGCATCAGCTGACCGAGCTGCTCGGTGCGGAGCACGTCGCGGCCCATCACGGCAGCCTCTCCAAGGAAAAGCGACTCGACGCGGAAGAGCGGCTGCGCAATGGCACGCTCAAAGTGCTCGTGTCCACCGCGTCGCTCGAGCTCGGGATCGACATCGGGCACGTCGATCTCGTCTGCCAGATTTCGTCGCCGAATCGGATTGCCACGCTGCTGCAACGTGTCGGCCGATCGGGTCATACCGTCCGCGGGTTGCCGAAAGGCCGCGTCTTCCCGCTCACGCGCGACGATCTGATCGAATGCACGGCGATGGTCCGAGCCGTCAAAGACGGCGAGCTCGATCGCGTGACTGTGCCCGGGAAGCCGCTCGACGTGCTGGCGCAGCAGATCGTTGCCGAGTCTACTTCGGACGAATGGGACGAATCGAAGCTTTTCGACCTCATGCGCGGTGCGTATCCGTATCGGAATCTCACGCGCGAAGAGTTCGACCAGGTCGTGGACATGCTCGCGCAGGGCTATACGACCAAGCGCGGCAGGCGCGCGGCGCTCATCCACCACGACCCGGTGAATGAAAAGATCCGTGCGCGCAAAGGCTCGCGCATGACCGCGATCATGTGCGGCGGTGCGATTCCGGAAGTGTTCGATTACCGCGTGCTCCTCGAGCCCGAAGGCACTTTCATCGGAACGCTCAACGAGGATTTCGCCATCGAGTCGTTGCCCGGCGATGTTTTTCAGTTGGGAAACACCTCGTGGCGCATCCTGCGCGTGGGCAGCGGCGTCGTGCGCGTCGCGGACGCGCAAGGGCAGCCGCCTTCGATGCCTTTCTGGCTCGGCGAAGCCCCTGCGAGAAGTGACGAAGTGAGCGCGGCGGTATCGCGGCTCCGCACTGGCGCGGACGAGCGTCTGCCCGGACCCAACGAGCCGCGCAAAACCGGCGATCTCGATTCCGCCACGAGCTGGTTGATGCAGCACTACGGGCTCACGCATTCCGCCGCAGAGCAGATCGCGGAGTATCTGGCTGAGGGCAAACGTTGTATCGGTCTCGTGCCCACGGTCGAGCGTGTTGTCGCGGAGCGCTTCTTCGATGAGTCCGGCGGCATGCAGCTCGTCTTGCACGCGCCGTTCGGCAGCCGTGTCAATCGGGCATGGGGTCTCGCGCTTCGCAAGAAGTTCTGCCAGGGCTTCAATTTCGAGCTGCAGGCGGCCGCGACCGATGAAGGACTGATTCTTTCGCTCGGTCCATCGCACTCGTTCCCGCTCGAGGAAGTCTTTCGGTATCTGCATCCGAACACGGTGCGCGAGACGCTTATTCAGGCGGTGCTCGACTCGCCGATCTTCGAGACGCGCTGGCGCTGGACCACGACGCTCGCGCTTGCGGTACCGCGTGCGCGCCACGGTTTGCGCGTGCCGGCCCAGGTGCAGCGGATGTATGCGGAAGATCTGCTGCAGGGCGTCTTTCCCGATGCCGCGGCGTGTCTCGACAACATCCAGGGCGCGCGCGAAGTGCCCGACCATCCGCTGGTGAACCAGGCGATCGGCGATGCGCTGGAAGAAGCGATGGACCTGCCGCAGCTTACGCAGATTCTCGAGCGCGTCGTAAAAGGTGACATCGCATGTCTCGTGCGTGAAACGCCTGAGCCGTCCGTGTTCTGCCACGAGCTGCTGAATTCCGCCGTCTACACGTTTCTCGACGATGCACCACTCGAAGAGCGCCGCACGCACGCCGTTTACACGCGCCGCTCTTCAGAGCCGCGCAGCGCGGACGATCTCGGGGCGCTCGATCCCGAAGCGATTCAACGTGTGCGCGACGAAGCGTGGCCCTATGCCAACACCGCGGACGAATTGCACGATGCGCTGCTGCTCGCCGGCTACATCCGCAACGAAGAAGTCATCTCCCCTCGCCCTCCGGGAGAGGGGTCGGGGGTGAGGGAATCGCAGGCCCACTGGCCCGCGCTCCTGCAAGAGCTGGTCGCCGCCGGGCGCGTTTTCCATGCCGGCCCCTTCTGGGTTGCGGTCGAGCGTTTCGAGGAGCTGAGCGCGATTGTTCCGCAGGACAAAGCGCCGGCGATTCCGGAGCGGATACGAAAATCCTGGACGCCCGAGGATGCCGCGCGTGAGCTCGTACGCGGGCGCATGGAGGTGCTCGGACCGGTGACGGCGAGGTCATTGGCGGACTCACTATGTCGTCCCGGCGAAAGCCGGGATCCATTGTCGGCCAGCATAGATTCCGGCGTACGCCGGAATGACGACCTGGATGCGCTGGTGGACGGCGCGCTTCTGGCGCTGGAAACCGAGGGGCGTGCGATGCGGGGTTACTTCACCCCTCACCCTAACCCTCTCCCGAGGGGAGAGGGGACTGCCACCCTTCTCCCCTCGGGAGAAGGGCTGGGGATGAGGGAAAGGCTGGAGTGGTGCGACCGGCGGCTCCTCGCGCGCATTCACCGCTACACGATCAGCCGGCTGCGCGCGGAGATCGAAGCTGTCACCGCTGCCGATTTCACGCGCTTTCTCCTGCACTGGCAGCACGTCGCCCCAGAGCAGCAGGTGGGCGGCGTCGAAGGCCTCGCTGCGGTGCTCGAACAGCTCGACGGTTACGAGCTCGCGGCGAGTGCATGGGAGCACGACGTGCTGCCTGTGCGCGTGCGCGATTACACGTCGAACTATATCGACATGCTGTGTCTCAGCGGCCGCGTTGCCTGGGGACGCATGACGCCTATGGATGGTGCGGGCAAAGCGCCGCTCAAGAGCTCGCCGATCGCGCTGATGGTACGCGAGCATGCGTCCTTGTGGCGCGTTGCGGCGCCGGTGGATGCGCAGGTGCTGACCTCCGCCGGCCGAGCGGTCTACGAAGTGCTGCGCACGCGCGGCGCGTCGTTCTTTCACGAGCTCGTCGCGGCGACGGGTCTCCTGCGCACGCATGTCGAGCGCGCGCTCGGCGAGCTCGCGGGTGTCGGTGCCGTCACGGCCGACAGCTTCAGTGGACTGCGTGCGCTGCTTACACCTTCGGAGAAACGCAAGAGTCTTTCCGGTGGACGGCCGAGCTCGCGACGCTCGGCGTACGGCGTCGACACGGCCGGCCGTTGGGCGTTGCTTTCAGCGGAGGCCGGGGAATCGGCGGAAGAACGCGCGGAGGCGATCGCGCGCGTGCTCCTCAAGCGCTACGGTGTCGTATTCCGGTCGCTGCTTGCCCGCGAATCGCGTCTGCCCACCTGGCGCGAGCTCGTGATGGTCTATCGCAGGCTCGAGGCGCGCGGCGAAATCCGCGGCGGGCGCTTTGTGGCCGGTTTCGGGGGCGAGCAGTTCGCGTTGCCTGAGGCCGTTGGACGGCTCCGCGCGGTGCGCAAGCTGGAGAAAACCGGCGAGCTTACGGTAGTGAGCGGTGCCGATCCGCTCAATCTCGTCGGAATCCTCACCCCGGACGCGCGTGTCACCGCGATCGCGCAGAATCGCATACTGTTTCGCGACGGGCTCGCGATCGCCGCCTGGGAAGGCGGGGAAGTGCGGCGGCTCGCGGCTTCCGACGTCGAGCACGAAACGTTGCGCACACTGCTTTCCCGCCGCGCGGGCGTGAAAGTGCTGAAGCCGTACTTGCGCACGCCGACGGAGCGCGAGCGTCAGATGCTCGCGCGCAGGCGCGCGTCGCTGGAAATCGACGAGGCTCACCCAGTGGAGCATTAAAAAACGCAGCAGGGAGGAGAAATGAACGCACCGGTCGAAAAAGCAAACCACTTCATGTACTACCCGGGCAACTACCGCTGGTCGGCGGAAATGCTCGTGGTCCTCGGCACCTCGCCGTACGGCGGCGCCGACTTCGCCGAAGCCGACCGCGTCGGCAGGCAACTGCGCGACAAAGTCGGCGACGACGACGCGTGGTTCAGAGCGTGGTGCAAGGAAGCCGACCTGCTTCGTGGACGGGCGCAGGCCGCCGAAGCGGGCGGCCACGAGCTCACCGCCGCGTCGAACTATCTGCGCGCGTGTTTCTACTACCAGATCGGCGACCATTTTCGCCAGCCCAAAGACGACGATGCGCTGGCGGCGTATCGCGTGTCGCTCGAGTGCTTTCGGAAATTTGCCGCACTGACCGACCGGCCGCGCATCGAGACGGTCGAGCTTCCTTTCGAAGGCGGCGCGTTCCCGGCTTATTTCGTGCATGCTGAAAACAGCGGGGATGAACGCAATCCCTGCGTCGTTCGCTTCGGCGGTTTCGACACACAGAAGGAAATCCAGTACCTCCGCGGCACGCCCGAGATCACCCGCCGCGGAATTTCGGTGCTGCTCGTCGACGGGCCGGGTCAGGGAGAGTCGATACGCTTTCGCGGTATGCGCATGCGTCACGACTTCGAAGTGGCGGGGAGCGCCGCGCTGGACTATCTCGCGACGCGACGCGATGTCGATATGAACCGGGTCGGCATTATCTCGATGAGCCTCGGCGGCTACTACACACCGCGATGCGCCGCCATGGATCAGCGCTACAAAGCCGCGGTCGCGTGGGGCGCCATATGGGATTACTACGCAACCTGGCAGCGACGCATCGCGAAGCTGAAGGAAGCTGCGCTGCCGGTGCCCGCCGATCATCTTCTCTGGGCGAGCGGGTCCGAGACGTTCGAAGACGCGCTGAAAAAACTCGAAGGCTTCCGGCTGCAAGGCGTGGCGGAAAAGGTGCGCTGTCCGTTCCTCCTGATGCACGGAAGCGAGGACGCGCAGGTCTCGATGCAGGACGCACAGACGCTTTTCGATTCCATCGGATCGATGGACAAGACGTTCCGCATCTTCACGCCCGAGGAAGGCGGCGCTCAGCATTGCCAGCGCGATTACCTCACGCTCGCGGTGGATACCGTCTGCGACTGGCTTGAAGAGAAGCTCAAATGACGCGCCTGACCTGCACGCGCGTCAAATGGCTGCTGGCTTTCGCCGGCATGACGGCGCTCGCCGGTGCGCTCGCGTTCGCGCCCGCTACGGCCCAGGAGTGGAAGCCAAGCAAGAACGTCGACATCGTGGTGTCCTCGGGCGCGGGCGGCGCGGCCGATCGACAGGCACGGGTGATCCAACGATTCGTGCAGGCGGTTCCGGGTGTTCCGAGCGTAACCGTGAGCAATCGCCCGGGCGGGGGCGGTACGGTCGCATGGACATTCCTGAATCAGCACCGCGCCGACGCTCACTACATAGCGACGATGAACGTATCGCTCGTGACCAACCAGGTGCTGGGCCTGAGCAGCCTGCGGTACCAGGACCTGACACCGCTCAATATCCTGCTGCGCGAGTACATCGCGCTCTATACGAGAACGGCGTCGCCCATCACCTCGACGAGCGAGCTCGTCGCGCGTCTGAAGAAAGACCCCTCGTCCGTGAGCTTTGGCTTGTCGCCTGCGCGCGGCAACCAGAATCACATCGTGCTGGGCATGATCGCAAAATCGGCGGGTATCGATCCGAAGGCGCTCAAGATCGTCGTCTATTCGTCGGGCGGGCAGGGTATTACCGCGGCGCTCGGCGGTCATGTGGACGTGTGGGCCGGCACCGTCGCAGGCGCGCTGCCGCACTTTCAATCGAATACCGTGCGGGTGCTCGGCGTGAGCGCCGCACAGCGTCAGGCGGGTGCCGCCGCGGCGCTGCCGACGTTTCGCGAGCAAGGCATCGACGCGGTGTATTACGGCTTTCGCGGGTTCATCGCGCCGGGCGGTCTGACGCCCCCTCAGATCGCGTTCTGGGACCAGGCTTTCGCCAGGATCGTGAAGGACGACGAATGGCGGAAAGTTTCGCAGGAGAACGTCTGGGTCGATGATTTCCGCGGTGCCGCGGAAGCGCGCAAGCACCTGGACAATGAATTCGCGCTGCTGCAGAAAATACTGGCGGAGCTCGGCGTGACCGGCAAATCCGAAACGGCGAAGTGATGGACACGTTGATACGGACCGCGCTCAAAGCGTGGCGCTTCCTCTACAGGCGCGGCTTCATCGAAGGTTTCGGACACTTGAGCGTGCGTCTTCCCGATTCCGATCGATTCCTGATCACGCGCCATTCTCTGGGCATGGATGCTACCGCGGATGACTTCCTGGTGTTCGACCTGGATGGGCGCAAGGTCGAAGGCAACGGTACGGTGCCGGGGGAATATCCTATTCATCTCGAGATCCTGCGCGCGCGACCCGATGTGGGCAGTGTCATTCATTATCACGGAATGTACTCGACCGCTTTCACCACGAGCCCGCAGTCGCTGCGTCCGATTCACCTCATGGGTACGTTGTTCCACGATGGCATCCCGGTATATCCCGATCCGAGGCTCGTGAGCGATCGTACGCGTGGGGCGGCGCTCGCGCGCTCTCTCGCCGACAAGCGCGCCGTGCTCATGCGTGCGCATGGCGCAGCGATCACCGGCGGAAGTGTCGAAGAGGCAGTGACCGGCGCTTTCCTCTTCGAGGAGAATGCGCATCGCGCATGCATCAGCGCAAGCCTCGGCGGACCCATCTGGATCGATGACGAGACCGCGGGCCGGGCCGGCGCCGAGCTCATCGAAAGCCGCGGACCTTTTCGGCGCGTGTGGGCGCTCGTCGAGATCGAGGACAAGCTATGAGGATGCTGCGCGCGTCGCTGGCGTCCTTCTTGATGCTTGTGACCGGCGCAGCGTTCTCGCAGACGCCCGCGGCCGGCGCATCGACGTATCCCGCAAAACCGATACGAATGATTCTGCCGTTCGCCGGCGGCACCGAGTTGATTGGGCGCATGGTCGGCGGGAAGCTTTCGCCGATGCTGGGCCAGCAGGTCGTGCCGGACCCGCGGTTCGGCGCTTCGGGCAATATCGGCTGGGAAGCGGCCGCCAAAGCCGCGCCGGACGGCTACACGCTCGTGATGGGCGCGGTGCCGCTGCTCACCAATCCGCATTTGAACCCCAGGGTCGCCTACGATCCGCTGCAGAGCTTCGCGCCCATTGCGCTGCTCGCGACGATTCCGAACATCGTCGTCGTCCATCCGTCGGTTCCGGCAAGGACTTTGCGCGAGCTCCTGCAGATCGCGCGCACGAGCCCGGGTAAGCTTGCGTACGGCTCGGGCGGCGTCGGCTCTGCGAACCATCTTGCGGCCGAGTTCATGCAGTCGCTCGCGAAGGTGCGCTTCACGCACGTCCCTTACAAGAGCGCCACATTCGCATTGACGGGCGCGATGAGCGGCGACGTCGATCTCGTAATCGTTGTCGTCTCGAGCGCTGTCTCTTACATCAACACGGGCAGAATGCGGGGCCTCGCCGTGCTCGACACGCGGCGGAACGCTTCCGCACCGCAGGTGCCGACCAGCGCCGAAGCCGGCATGCCGCAGCTCGTCGCAGTCAACTGGTATGCGCTGCTTGCACCGGCAGGAACGCCACGCGCGATCGTCGAACGTCTCAATGCGGAATCGGTGAGAGTGATGGGAACGCCCGAGACACGCGCAAGCCTGACCGCAATGGGCGGCGCGCCCGCGCCCGGTACACCCGAACAGACAGCGGAGTTCCTCCGTGCAGAGTATGCGCGCTGGGGCAAAGTGATACGCGAAGCCAACATCAAAGCAGAATAGGGGAGTCGAACATGAACGAACCCGGCCGTGTCGGACACATCGTCCACGATGCTCCAGTTCCGGCGCAGCCCGGCGAAGCTTTCTGGGGGAGCGATTTTATTGCGGCCGTCGTGCGCGAGCTCGACATTCCGTACATCGCGCTCGTGCCCGGATCGAGCTATCGCGGCTTTCACGACAGCATCGTGAACTATCTCGGCAATCGCGCGCCGCAGATGGTCCTCACGATCCACGAAGAGACCGCGGTGGCGATCGCGCACGGCTATGCAAAAGCGAGCGATCGCATGATGGCCTCGGCGGTGCACGCGAACATCGGTCTCATGCGTGCAGTGATGGCGGTTTACAACGCATGGTGCGACCGCGCGCCGATCCTCATGTTCGGCGCGACCGGACCGTGGGATGCATCTCGCCGCCGCCAGTGGATCGACTGGATACACACGAGCGCCGACCAGGGCGGCCTTATTCGTAATTTCACGAAATGGGACAACCAGCCGGGCTCCCCCGCAGCGGCGGGCGAAGCTGTGCTGCGCGCCGCACAAATTGCGCAGACGGCACCTCGCGGGCCGGTTTACGTCAATCTCGAAGTGGCGATGCAGGAAACGAAAATCGGCGAATTGCCGCCGGTACCTGACGTCTCGCGCTATGCGCCGCCTCCGCCCGTGGAACCCGCACCCGAGCTGGTCACTGCGGCTGCGAAATTGTTGTCCGACGCGAAGCGACCGGTGATTCTCGCCGGGCGCTGCTCACGCAGCCTCGAAGGTTGGAACGCGCGCATCGCGCTTGCGGAAAAGCTCAAGGCGCCCGTGATCACGAACATCAAGAGCGCCGCCGCGTTTCCGACGGACCACCCGCTGCACGCTGCGCCGCCGGGGGCGTATCTCGCCCCGGAAGCGGAGCCGCTGGTGAAAGGCGCTGACGTCATTCTCTCGCTCGATTACCTCGATCTGGCCGGCACGCTCAAACAGGCGTGCGGCAACGAAGGCTTCAAAGGCAAAGTGATACAGGTCTCGTGCGACGCGCACAGTCACCGCGGGTGGAGCATGGACCACCAGGGTCTGCCGCCGGTCGACGTGTATCTGATGTGTGAAACGGACGCCGGTGTTCCGCATCTCCTCGCTGCAGTGAAGGCGCGCAGCGCCGCGCCGACCATGCCCGAGCGCGTGACTTTGCCAAAGCCATCCACGGAGGCGGTGTCGATGCGCGGCGTCGCAGTCGCGATGGAAGCGGCCACACGCGGCCTCGATGTTTGTTACACACGGTTTCCGCTTGGCTGGAACGGCGCCTATACGCATTTCCGTCACCCGCTGGAATACATCGGGCATGACGGCGGCGCGGGCGTGGGCTCCGGCCCGGGCATGACGGTCGGTGCGGGGCTCGCTTTGAAAGGCACCGGCCGCATACCCATTGCGCTCATGGGCGATGGCGATTTCCTCATGGGCAATACCGCTGTGTGGACAGCCGCGCATTACGGGATCCCGTGCCTCATGGTCGTTTGCAACAACCGCTCGTTCTACAACGACGAGCGACACCAGGGACGCATGGCCGAACAGCGCGGGCGCCCGGTCGAGAACCGCTGGATCGGTCAGCGCATCGACGATCCCGATATCGATATTGCGGGCATGGCGCGGATGCAAGGCGCGGTCGGCATCGGCCCCGTCACGGATCCAGCGAAGGTTCAGTCGGCGATCGAAGAAGGCGTCGCTGCCGTGCAGGGCGGTCGCCCGTGCGTCGTCGATGCGCGTGTGCTGCCGGGATACGACAACCGTGGGTAGAACCGCGTCTTTCGCGTTGGTCGCACTTTGCTGCGCGATGCACGTCGCAGCGACGCACGCACAGGCGCCTGCAGCTTTCCCGACGAAGCCCGTGCGCATCATCGTGGCGTTCCCGCCCGGCGGCGGCACCGACATCGTGGCACGGGTCATGGCGCCCAAGCTCGCGGAGGTGTGGGGCGGACAGCAGGCGATCGTGGAGAATCGCGCGGGCGCTTCGGGCGTGATCGGCACGGAAGCGGCTGCGCGCGCAGCGCCGGATGGCCACACCTGGCTTCTCGGCACGATGGGCAATCTCACCGTGAATCAGCATCTGTACGCGAAAATGCCGGTGGATCCTCAGCGCGATCTCACCGCGCTCACTCAGGTGGTCGCGGTTCACTTCGTGATGGTTGCGCATCCGTCGTTGCCGGCGAGAAACGTCAAGGAGCTCATCGCGCTCGCACGCGCGCGTCCCGGCCAGATCAATTATTCGTCGTCGGGTCCCGGCGGTGCGCCGCATCTCGGCGGCGAGCTCCTGAAAAGCATGGCCGGAATCGACCTCGCACACATTCCCTACAAGGGCAGCGGGCCAAGCTTCACGGATCTTCTCGGTGGCCAGGTATCGCTCACGTTCGACAGCCTCCTGCAGGCGCTGCCGTACATCAAAGTCGGCAAGTTGAACGCGCTGGCGGTGCTAGGCCCGAAACGCTCGACGCTGCTGCCGCAGACGCCGACGGTTGCCGAATCAGGCGTGCCGGGTTACGAGCTCACAAACTGGTTCGGTCTCGTGGTGCCTGCGTCGACGCCGCGTGAGCTGATCGCGCGGCTCTATGGCGATCTGTCCAAGGTCCTCGCGCAGTCCGATGTGCGCGACCGCATTCAGAGCATGGGTGCCGACGTGGTCGGCAGCAGCCCCGAGCAGTTCGCGGCGTTCATGCGCGCCGAGACCGCCAAGTGGGCGAAAGTCATCAAGCAGGCGAATATACGCGCGGAGTGAACTTTCCCTCCGCGGGATGCTCTCCCCATGCGGGAGATCTTCATGGCGAGTGCTCAGCAAGCCCAACTCTTCGACGCAGCATCGCGGCTGCCCGAAGGTTTCATATACCAGCGCGATTTTCTAACGGCTGAAGAAGAAGCCGCACTGCTCACCGAAGTTCGTGCGCTGCCGCTCGCGGAAGCAAAATACAAGGAATACACCGCGAGGCGGCGCACGGCGAGCTACGGCGGCCAGTACGACTACACGCTGCACAAGCTCGAGGCGGCACCGACATTTCCCGAATTTCTCTTGCGGTTGCGCGAGAAGGTCGGGGGTTGGGTTGGCATTCCCGCAGAAAAGTTCGTCCATGGCCTGGTGAGCGAATATCGGGCTGGAACGCCGCTCGGGTGGCATCGCGACGTGCCAAACTTTGAAACGATCGTGGGCATTTCGCTGGCGGGCAACGCACGCATGCGGCTGCGGCCGTATCGGCCTGGAGAAAAGCAGCGGCGCGAAGACGTCATCGCGCTCGAGCTCGAGCCGCGGTCCGCATACATCATTCGCGGCAGCGCGCGCTGGGGCTGGCAGCACAGCGTCTCGCCGACGAAGGAGCTTCGCTACTCGATTACTTTCCGCACAGCACGCGGAAATGCATAAGCTTCCCCGCGACTTCTACGACCGCGACACGGTCGTCGTCGCGCAGGAGCTTCTCGGCAAATGCCTCGTTCACGTTTCCGGCGGCGTCCAACGCATCGGACGCATCGTCGAAGTCGAGGCTTACCTGGGCCCCCACGATCTCGCGGCGCATTCGGCCAAAGGGCTGACGCCGCGGACGAAGACGATGTTCGGGCCGCCGGGACATGCATACGTCTATCTCATCTACGGCATGTATCACTGCATGAACGTGGTCACGCAGCCCGAAGGCACGGCTTCCGCGGTGCTGCTGCGCGCGCTCGAACCCGTGCAGCACGTCGAAGGCCGCACGCAAGGGCCGGGTCTGCTGTGTCGGGCCATGCACATCGACAAACGCCTGAACGGGCACGACCTCCTGAGCGACGACTTCTACATCGCCGACGACGGCTACCCGCGCAAGTTCAGCATCGTAAAGCGCCCGCGCATCGGTGTGGATTACGCGGGCCACTGGGCGAAGCGCCTGCTGAGGTTCTATATCAAGGGCACGCCTTACGTGTCGCGGCGTTGATATGAAAGACGCGGCGCCAGCCGATCAAAGGTGCATTTGCGCCCGATGAGCGGCGTAGCTTTATCTCAGCTTGATACCCTCCGCCGCAAGCGCCGAGGTCACCGCCACCGCGACTTCGCTTCGCGCTTTCATCCATTCTTCGATGTGGTCGGTCGAGAACCGCAACTCGAAACCCATCCAGTCCGGTCCGAGCCTCACCAGCAGCGCTTCGGGAGCCGGAGTCTTGCGCACCATGGGATGCTCACTTGCGATGCGCTCGAGGACCGCAATGACGTGCGCAGGCTCGCTGCCGAGCATCACCGAGATCGGCAGCTCCACGCCGCGCTGACGGGCGGAAAACGTCCAGTTCACGACCCTGTCGGAGATGAGCTTGCCGTTAGGTACGATGACTTCGGAGCCGTTCGAGGTGCGAACGATGCTCGCGCGGATGCCGATCCGCTGCACTACACCCGTCGCATCGTCCATCTGGATCACGTCGCCCACCTGAACCGGCCGCTCGAATAGCAGGATCAGGCCCGAGACGAAGTTGTTGAATATGGTCTGCAGCCCGAAGCCGACACCTACCGTGAAAGCGCCTGCGAGTATCGTGAACTTCGTCATGTCCACGCCGATGATGCCCATCGCGATGAAGAACCCGGCGACGAGAATCGCGTAATGCACGGTTCTCGAGATCGCGTACGGCAGGCCCCGTTTCAATTTCGCGTGCGGAAAGACTTCTTCGTCCAGCACGAACTGCACGACTCTCGAAACGAGAAACGAGGCCCAGACGGCGAGCACGAATGAAAGCACGTCCGCAGAGGAGATGCTGATTGCACCGATCTCGAGCTCAGCGTTGAGCGCGGCTCGTACGGCGTAGATCACGCGGTCGCGCAAGGCGAGCCTGTCGAGCAGGACGAGTCCCCACCAGACGAGGGCCCATGCATTGAGCAGCCACCGCATTCTGTGGCGGAGAAGCTCGCGGTGTCGCCGCACCATGCCGAAAAGCGTGAGCGGGCGGGCACGCAGCGCCATTGCGAGCAGCGCATCGAGGATCTCCAGCACCGTGTAGAGCAGCAGTCCGAAGTACATCGCGCGCAGGAGCGCGTTGCCTGCCAGGTTCGCGAGACCCACATAGCCGTAGACGTTCATGAGTGCCGTGGCCGCAAACACGACCGACGCGACGCGCAGACCCACGCTCAACAACCGCGAGTGCCGGTGCGCTGGTTGCGGCCCGTTTTCGGGAGCCGAGTGTCGCAGGAACCAGAAGAGGAACGCCGAGGCGCCGAGCATTTCCGTCACGAAAATCGCGCGCGGCACGAGCTCGATCGACGCGGTGA
>DASRIK010000062.1:0-2168 GCA_035650035.1 Burkholderiales bacterium
CAATATGCTCCACGTGCCTTACAAAGGGGCGACGGTCGCGACGACCGCCTTGATCGGCGGGGAAGTCGACGAAGTGATCGTGTCCGTCGCCTCGGTGCTGTCGTTCATCAAGGCTGGGAAGGTGCGGCCGCTTGCCGTCCTTTCGGAAAAGCGCGTGGCGACCCTGCCCGACGTGCCGACTTCGAAAGAAGCAGGGTTTCCCAATTTTCAGATGTCGATCTGGTACGGAATGATGGCGCCCGCCGGAACGCCGCGCGAAATCGTGACGCGGCTCTATCAGGAAGTGGCGAAAGCGCTCGACGATCGGACGCTGCGCCAGCACATGGCGAATGTCGGCATGGATCCGTGGCTGGGATCCCCCGAGGAGATGGGTAAGCTCGTGCGCAGCGAGATGGGGCGCTACGCAAAGATCATTCAGAGCGCGGGGATAAGAAAAGACGCGCTGTAGGCTAGTACGGTTTGCCGCGAGTCGCCGCACCGGTAGGGTCGACGATGGCACCCGCGGCAGGCCCATGGCCGTCGCGGTCCACACCGGGCGGGGTATTGCCGCGCTGTTCCTTCTCGACTTGTCCGGACCCCGTGCTGGACCCGGAGATCGCGCCGCCCGCGCCACCCGTCGTGGCACCGACGCTCTCCGGCCGCGTCGAATAAGCGACTTCGCCCGGACCGTGCGATATGCAGCCAGCCATTCCCAGGACGAGCATTGCGACAGCGACGGGTCTGGTCTTTGACACGACTAAGCTTCGAGCACCGTTACTTGCGGCGAACGCAATCCTGCGGAGCGCGCGAGCATTTTTGCATAGCTCAGCGCCGCATCGCGCGTTTCGAACAGCGCGCCTGGAATCAAGCGCCGCGAGAATGCGACAACCCACGTGTGTGCGCTTGCTTTCGCCACGACAAAAGCCGATTTCCGTTCACGCTTATGCGCTGTTGTTTTCCGGTTCATTGAGATCGTCCTTTCCCTCAAATTCGTTTCTGCGGACCGCGAAGCTGCGCCATAGGCGCGTCGCAGGTTTCACCGCACTATGTCTTCTCCGACGCTTCATCTAAAGCACGAACTGGACCAGATTCCCAGCCCAATTCCAAAGCACGGGCGATTCAGCACGCAAGACCGTATGCATAAAGAGAAAACGTTGCCGGGACCGGCGCGTTCACTGTCACTGCATGGCGACAGAAAACCGTGCTGAGGGACCGTGCGGCCGCGTGAGGAAACGCACGTTTTACAACACCGGGGATTTCGGGCTACGTCCGAACGGACCTAGTACGATTTCGGCAGCCCGAGCGCTTTCTCGGCGATGAAACACAGCGTGAGCTCGGGGCTCACCGGCGCGATGCGCGGGATCAAGGCTTCGCGGAAAAAGCGTTCGACGTGGTACTCCTTCGCGTAACCCATGCCGCCGTGCACCATGACGGCGGTTTCGCAGGCGCGAAATCCGGCTTCGCCGGCGAGGTACTTCGCGGCATTCGCTTCGGTACCGCAAGACTTGCCGGCGTCGTAAAGCGAGGCGGCTTTGAAAGCCATCAGGTTGGCAGCTTCCAGCTCCGCCCAACATTTCGCGAGCGGGTGCTGGATCGCCTGGTTCTGACCGATCGGCCGGTCGAAAACGATGCGCGTGCTGGCGTATCCCGCCGCTCGCGCGAGCGCGGCGCGGCCCAAGCCGACCGCTTCCGCTGCCACGAGAATCCGCTCGGGGTTGAAGCCGTGCAGGATGTATTCGAAGCCGCGGCCCTCCTCACCCACACGGTCCCGCTCAGGTATGCGGAGCCCGTCGATGAATAGCAGGTTCGAGTCCACCGCCTTTCGGCCCATTTTCTCGATCTCCCGCACTTCGACGGCCTTGCGATCGAGATCGGTATAGAAGAGCGTAAGGCCGAGCGTCGGTTTCGTCACCCGGTCGAGCGGCGTCGTGCGCGCGAGGAGCAGGATCTTGTTCGCGACCTGTGCCGTGGACGTCCAGATCTTGCGGCCGGACACGACGTAGCCGTCTGCGTCGCGGACTGCCTGTGTTTTGAGCCGGGTCGTGTTGAGCCCCGTATCGGGTTCCGTCACGCCAAAACAGGCGCGGTCGCGACCCTGGATGAGCGGCGGCAGCCAACGCTGCTTCTGCTCGTCGGTTCCGTATACGACGACCGGGTTCAGGCTGAAGATGTTCATGTGAACGGCCGAG
>DASRIK010000063.1:0-19863 GCA_035650035.1 Burkholderiales bacterium
ACGGCGATGAGGATCACGACCAGCGCGATCACGCCGCCTGCCGAATACCATAGAACTTCTCTGCTGCGTTTCATTCTCTTACGTCCTCGCCCGCTTTATCCCGCCCGCTGGTTGCGAATGATCACACCGGTGGTGAAGAGAGCAAACCCGATCACCGAGACGAAGTAGATCACGTCGCGCATGTCGATCACGCCGCGCTGGAAGCCTTCGAAGTGCGTCATGACCGAGAAAGCCGCGATCACCTGCACGACGATCGGATTGGCGACGCGGGTCAGAAGGTCCGTCACGGGCGTATAACCGGCGAGGATCAGGAACAGACAGATCAGCACTGAGAGAATGAAACTGATCACCTGGTTCCGCGTCATGGCCGACGTCATGCAGCTGACGGCGAGATACGCGCCGGCGAGCAGGAAACTCCCCAGATATCCCGCGAAGATGACGCCGTTGTCCGGGTCGCCCAGCCAGTTCACCGTGATGATCACCGGAAACGTCAGCGCCAGCGCGATGCCCAGAAACACCCAGGAAGCGAGGAACTTCCCGACGATCGCCTGCCACGTCGTAATGGGCAGCGTCAGCAGGAGCTCGAGCGTGCCCAGCCGCCGCTCTTCGGACCACAACCGCATCCCGACGGCGGGCACGAGGAAGAGGTAGAGCCACGGATGCCAGGTGAAAAAAGAAACGAGGGAAGCTTCGCCGCGCTCGAAGAAGTTGCCGACCGTGAAAGTAAAGAAGCCGGTGAGTAGGAGAAAAATGACGAGGAAGACGTAAGCGATCGGCGACGTGAAGTAGCCGCCGAGCTCGCGCTTCATCACGGCCTTGATGTTGTTCCAGGCGTTCATTTCACTTCCCGTCTCATGCCGCGGCCCTCACGGTGTCGGGCAGGGTGATGGCGCGGAAGACCTCATCGAGCCTTCCTTCTTCGGTGTGGATCTCGTCGAACTTCCAGCCTTCGCGCGCGGCCGCTTCGGCTACGCTGCGGGTGAGCGTCGCGGCGGCCGACCGCTCGGGGTAAACGCGCGCTTCGACACCGTCCAGCCCTTCACTTATGAGCTCGACGCGGGCGGCACCCGGGACCTGGGCGAGCCGCTGCGCAAGCACGTCCGGCGGAATGCCCGCACGCACGTGCACCGCGCCGGCCATCTCCGAGCGCGCCTTCAATTCGGCCGGCGTGCCGTTCGCCACGATACGGCCGCGGTCGATAATGATCACGCGCGAGCACACCGCTTCGACTTCTTCGAGAATGTGGGTCGAGAACACGATCGCTTTGTTGGCGCCCATGCGCTTGATGAGATTACGGACCTCGTGCTTCTGATTGGGATCGAGCCCGTCGGTTGGCTCGTCCAGGATAAGAACGTCCGGATCGTGTATCAGTGACTGCGCGAGACAGGTGCGATGTTTGTAGCCTTTGGACAGCGTGTCGATCGACTGGTGAAGCACGGCGTCCAGAAAGCAGAGCTCGATGGCACGAGTCACGGCTCGCTTGCGCTGGTCTCCCCGTAAGCCCCGCAGCTCGGCCGCGAAATTGAGGAAACCCTGGACGGTCATGTCCGCGTAGCCCGGTGCATTCTCGGGGAGATACCCAATGAGACGCTTGGCACCGATCGGGTCGTCTACGACGTCGTGCCCACCCACCGCGATGCGGCCAGCCGTGGGCGGTATGAAGCCCGTGATCATGCGCATCGTGGTCGACTTACCCGCGCCGTTCGGCCCGAGAAAGCCCAGCACCTCGCCGCGCTCGACTCTGAACGAGACGTCGTTAACCGCGAGCTTCGGCCCGAACGCCTTCGTAAGGTTTTCTACCTCGATCACTTTTTCTCCTTGTCGCGTCTGTGACGCGGCTCGCCTTTTTGGGCTGTAAATAGGTCCAGCCGGGCGCTATTCAACCCTGTCCGCTGCGAGCACGCCGCCGCTCGGATCCTGCCCGACCGGTGGCCGCTGCGGCACCCGGAGATGCGGCGGGGGGACTGACCAACGTGCTGGTGCCGACAGTCTGACTCGAACAGACGACCTACCGCTTACAAGGCGGTTGCTCTACCAACTGAGCTATGCCGGCAGGGCGTTGGATTATAAAGCTCAGCTGATTCAACGGTAAACCAAGCTTCGAGCTCGCGTAAAACTTGCATCTCGCGGTAAACGAAACCCGCCTTCACGCGCGATCTTTCGGCACAAGTGGCTGAGTATAAAGGACAACGCAACTTGGCATCACACGTGCTTTGATTTGAACGACTGATTCGCATCCTGGAGATCGACGAAGAGCTTTTGAGACTCCGCCATCGATCGGCGGCCGATTGTGGTGCGGGTGGGCACGTGAAGCTGGACCGGCCCGATCTGCACAAGGTCCCCCTTTTGAGCTCGGCAAACGGGCTCTTTTTTTTGGGAATGGGTGTTGCATCAGGGCACATTAACGCTCGCGACCCGGCGGGCCCCGAAAGAGATCAACCGTCATGCGTAAACTACGACGCCTGCCTTGGCGTATACCGAAAGCCCATCACTCACAACCTGCTGCCGCGCCCGCTGATGCAGACGGTGCTCGCGTCGAAGCGGAAGCGGAGAGTCGCAGGGAAGCATTCCGCCAGGCGCTCAATGCGCAACCGGTCGCCTTCGCCGGCGGACGCTACGTCTACGGCGATACACCGAAGAAGGTAGCATCCTGCCCGACCGAAATACGCCGCAAGACACGACATCGCATGATCATGCCCGTGCCGATGCCCGGCTAAGCGGCACAGAGAGGCGCATGCGCGCGCCTCGCAACTTCTTTCGTCAGCCTCGATTCGGATGGGGAACCCGTGTTTGTTCCCCATTCGTTCATGAGCGCCATTTTTTTTCGTTTCCTATTTCGTTTGTAGCAGCGATAGCGGAGTGCCGCACGTGCGGCTGCGGGCACACCGGTTGCAGTGGGATGGTGCTAGCGCAGCGGTCACCCGGCCGCCGGGCGCGACGACTTAGAGGAGACCATCATGCTCTACTACGCTGCATTGTTTTTTGTAATAGCGTTGGTCGCGGCGCTGTTCGGCTTCGGCGGTATCGCTGCCGGCGCCGCGGAAATAGCGAAAGTGCTGTTCTTCATATTCCTGGTTCTGTTCGTGGTGTCGCTTATCGCAGGCACACTGCGCAGAGGACCGTGACTCTCGCGGAGGTTCGCGGAGACTGAAACATGTTGAAGTGGGCGCTGATCTTTTTTCTGATCTCGATCGTGGCCGGGTTTTTCGGCTTCACCGGCGTCGCGGCGGGCGCAGCGAGCATCGCGAAGTTTCTGTTCTTCCTGTTCCTGATCGTGGCGATCGCGATCGTGGTGTTCGCTGTGGTCGTAGGCAAAGCGGTTTTCTGACGGGAAGCGCGAAAACGTCGACGGCGCGGATCAGAATGGTCAGATCGGGTAACGTACTTACATCACGGAGGACAGCATGAAACGGATCATCGCGCTTGTGCTGCTGGGCATTACGCTGGGGGGTTGCAACACCATGGCCGGAATGGGCCGCGACATCGAACGCGGCGGTGAGAAGTTGCAAGGCGAAGCACGCGAGACCCAGCAGGACATGAGGCGCAATTAAGGGCTCGCGAGCGGCAATGAAAACGCCCGCGCGAAGCGGGCGTTCTTTTGTGCGCCTGCTACACCCCGTCAGGCGCGTTTCGCTGCGACATAACCGTAAGCGAGGTTGCTCCGGCCTTCGCCGTACTTCTCGTACGTTTCCTTGATCTGCGCAACGCGGTCGGTAACCACTTCGGCCTGCTGTTTCGGGCTCACCTTGTAAATACGCGCATTGTTGCCGCCGAAAATCGCGGTCTTTACCGGACCGTCGGCCGCACCCAGCGGCGCGTATCCGTATTTCTTCTGCATATCTTCGGGTATCTCGAGGCGGCGCAGCGCCTCGATCTGCCATTGCGGCGCTCCGGTCCATACGGCGTCGGTACCCCACACCACGTGATCATGACCAAGCCCTTTGACGAGTGTGCCCATGACGGCCGCGCCGAGTCGCGGGTTCGCCGTGGTAGACCACGCGAATAGTTGACCCAGATCTCCGTAGACATTTTTCACGCCGTACTTCCCCGGAATGTCGGCGAGGTCGGTCACCCACTCGATACGCCCGGTTTTCTCGAAGTGCTCCCACGCGAGCTTCGGCGCGTCCGGGCCGGTCCAGCGCCATCCCGAGTGATAGATGACGAAATTGAGCTGCGGCCAGTCCTTGGCGGCTTTGCCGACGTCGCGCACATCCGAGTACGCGAGCAGATGCGGAAACTGCTTCTCTACCGCAGGCGGGAACAGCCCTTTATGGATGCAGACGTTGATGATGCCGGGGCTCGTCTTCTGCCATTTCACCAGACGCTCGTAGAAGGGATACATGACCTTCTCGTCGTCCAGGCGGTACGGGTGCTTGGACAGGTGTTTGTTCGTGTTGTCGCCGATCGTGTAGCCCTTGAAGGAATCCGGCTTGAGCTTCTCGAAATCGGCATCGACGCGTTCCAGCCAGCCCGGCCAGCCCGGCGTCATCATCGCGTGCGAGAACATGCGCTTCGTGCCGGCCTCCTTGTTGACCTTGGCCCGGGCATCGAATTTCATCTCGTTGGTGAGGAACCAGTCCTGCGGCTCGTGCGACGGCGAGCCGCTGATCATCGCGATCTTGGTGTCGCTGTCGAGGAAGACCTCCTTGAAGTAGTTCGCGAACTTCAGGTCGTCGATCGTCTGTTCCTTGCCTTTGAGCGTGGGGTTCCAGCCGAGCTGCCCGACGGTCGCACGCTGCGCGACGAACGTCTTGATGCGCGTATCGTCACGCAGAAAATGCGTGTGCATGTCCATGATGAACTGGTTCTTCAGCGCGTTGGCGCGCTCGTCCGCCATTTCCGGGGTCGCCGCTTCGGCGCGCGAGACCTGGAAAAGTGGTCCGTAGGTATCGTTCATCGCGACGAATGCGGCTGCCATGCCACCCGCCGTCTTGAAGAATGCGCGGCGGGTCATGCCGTGCTTTCGCGCGAGCTCGCCGCCGTATTCCTTGATGCGCGCTTCGAACTCGCGCTGCTTCTCGGTCTGCGGGCACGGCATGTATTCGTCGCTCGAGACGTTTTGCGTCGGAATCGGCGATGGAAAAGCCGATGTCTCGGCAGGCAGGACTTGCTTCAACTCTTCAGGGGTAAGCATGGCCACTCCTCCAATAGATGAGCGCTGAGCTTCAGCCGGGCTGCTCGAGGCAGGCACTCTGATTCTGGTCGTTCCGGCCGCGTGCGGAGGATTCTCGGGCGCTGGCGCTCCCGTGTCAATTTGGGCCGAAAGCATCAACACGAAGGACGCAAAGGAAAAAACAAAGGACACGAAGGTTGATAAGGACTCTTCGTGTCCTTCGCCTGCACTTCGTGAACTCGTGTCGTGCTTTTAGCCTGACAGCTATTTGACGATCTGGAGTTTCGGCCGTCCGTTGGACGGAGACGGATTGTTCGACGGCGCAGTGCCCTCGCTCGCCGCAGGCTGCGACGGCGTCTCGACCTGGAAAAACAGCCCCTGGCCGTTCTCACGCGCGAAAATGCCGAGCACGGCATCGATCGGAACCGAGCACTCGCGCGATACGCCGTTGAAGCGCGCCGAGAACTGCACCGCGTCGTTACCGATGGTGAGCCGATGCGTTGCATCGTAGCTCACGTTCAGCACGATTTCACCGTCCTTTACGTATTCCGTCGGTACGCGCGTGTTCGCATCCACCTTGACGGAGAGGTAAGGCGTGAAGTTGCTGTCCGAGCACCACTCGTGAATCGCGCGGATCAGATAGGGCTTCGTCGATTTTTCAGCCATGGTGTGGAGTTTATAACGCAATGGGAACGCATGTGCGCTATCGAACTATTTCCTCATGACTTTTTCGGATGCCGTGAGCGCATCGATGAACGCGGGTCGGCTGAAGAGACGCTCGGCGTATTTCTGGATCGGCGCGGCCTGCTTGGAAAGCTGAATTCCATAGTAGTCGAGCCTCCAGAGGAGCGGCGCGATCGCGACGTCCAGCATCGAAAACTCGTCGCCCAGCATGTATTTCTGCTTCGTGAAAACCGGCGCGATCTGGGTGAGGTTATCGCGTATCAACGTGCGGCCTTTGTCCGCCTGCTTCTGCGTGCCTTTTTCGATTGCCTCGATGTGGACGAACATTTCCTGCTCGAAGCGGAATAGAAAAAGCCGTGCCCGCGCGCGCATGACGGGATCGGCCGGCATGAGCTGTGGATGCGGAAAGCGGTCGTCGATGTACTCGTTGATGATATTGGACTCGTACAGGATCAGGTCACGCTCGACGAGCACTGGAACCTGATTGTACGGGTTCATGACCGCGAGGTCTTCGGGCTTGTTGAACAGATCGACGTCGACGATCTGGAAGTCCATGCCTTTTTCGTACAGCACGATCCGGCAGCGCTGGCTGAACGGGCATGTGGTGCCGGAGTAAAGCGTCATCATAAGCAAAAGTCCTTAGGGCTTAGTGCACGTCCTTCCAGTACGCCTTCTTGAGCGCGTAACTGAGCGCGATCAGGATGAAGATCACGAGCAGCGCGTAGAGGCCGATCGTGACGCGGTGGTGACGCGCCGGCTCCGCCATATACGCCATGTAGTTCACGAGATCCGCCACGAGCTCGTCGTACGCCTGCGGGCTCATCGCGCCGGGCTTCGCGAGCGAGAGCTTCTGGACGGTCCGCGTGTAGCCGGGTCCGGGTTCCTGCGCTTCCTTCAGCACCTGCTCGCCCTGAAGCTGCCAGAGCGCATGCGGCATCGCGACGTTCGGATAGATGACGTTGTTCCAGCCCGTCGGCCGGGTATTGTCACGGTAGAACGTGCGTAAATACGTGTACAGCCAGTCCGGGCCGGAACCCGCGTGCGAGGAGCGCGACCGCGCGATCACCGTGAGGTCCGGAGGCGCGGTGCCGAACCATTCTTTGGCTTCGAGGGCATCCATCGCCACTTTCATGAGGTCACCGACCTTGCCACCGGTGAACACGAGGTTGTCGCGAATCTGCTGATCCGTGAGCCCGATGTCCGCGAGGCGGTTGTAGCGCATGTAATTTGCGCTGTGACAGTTCAGACAATAGTTGACGAAGGTACGTGCGCCACGCTGCAGCGACGCGCGGTCTTCCGGGTCGACGGGCGCGCGATCGAGATGCACGTGCGTGTCTGCCGCGAACGACACCGCCGGCACGACGAGAAGCAGGGCGGCAATGGTTTTGATGAGCTTCATCATTTTCACCACGTCACCCGCGCCGGCTCGGGTTTGGTCTTATCGATGGTCGAATACCACGGCATCAGCAGGAAGAACGCGAAATAAAGGAGCGTGCAGAGCTGCGAGATGAATGTCCCCGCCGCCGTGACCGGCTGCGTACCGTAATAGCCGAGCACCAGGAACACGATGACGAAAAGCGCGACGGCGGTCTTGAAAAGCGGTCCCTTGTAGCGGATCGACTTCACCGGACTGCGGTCGAGCCACGGCAGCAGGAAGAAAATCAGCGTCGCAAGGCCCATCAGCACGACACCCCACACTTTCGCATCGAGCAGCTTGAAGCCCGCGAGCAGGACCGCGGCGATGAAGAGCGTCCGATACGCGCGCGCCGTCGCGCCGCGCGACACCAGCATTGCCGCCGCACTCGCCAGCGCCGCCGCGACAAACACGCCGACGAAAATCAGCCGCTCGACATAGATGAACCCGAGCGCGACGAGCAGCGCGCCGACGATCATCGCGAGAATTCTGATGGGCCGATGCGCACGGGCTGTGACCACCCCGACGGACCACAGCGTAATGATCGCCGCAAGCACGACCATGAAGTTGTCCGTAGTCGCGCGCAGGATCGAGTAGTAGGGCGTGAAGTACCACACCGGCGCGATGTGCGACGGAGTTTTCAGCGGGTCGGCCGGGATGAAGTTGTTGTACTCGAGGAAGTAGCCTCCGAACTCCGGCATGAAAAACATGATCACGGCGAACACCGCGAGAAACACCATCACTCCGAAAGTGTCCTTCACGCTGTAGTACGGATGGAACGGGATACCGTCGACAGGATGCCCGTCGGGCCCGAGGTTCTTCTTGATCTCCACGCCGTCCGGATTGTTCGAGCCCACTTCGTGGAGCGCCATGATGTGCGCGGCCACGAGAGCTACGAGCACGAGCGGGATTGCGATCACGTGGAACGAGAAAAAGCGGTTCAACGTCGCGTCGGACACGACGTAATCGCCGCGTATCCACAGCGCGAGGTCCGGTCCGATGATCGGAAGCGCGTCGAAGAGATTCACGATCACCTGCGCGCCCCAGTACGACATCTGCCCCCACGGGAGGAGATAACCGAAGAACGCCTCGGCCATGAGGCTGAGATAGATCACCATCCCGAATATCCATACGAGCTCGCGCGGAGACCGATAGGACCCGTACAGGAGCCCCCTGAACATGTGGAGATATACGACGACGAAGAACGCGGAGGCGCCGGTCGAATGCATGTAGCGGACGAGCCACCCCCACGGCACGTCGCGCATGATGTATTCGACAGAGGCAAAAGCCTGCGATGCGTCGGGCTTGTAATGCATCACGAGGAAGATCCCCGTGACGATCTGGATCACCAGCACGAACATCGCCAGCGACCCGAAGTAGTACCAGAAGTTGAAGTTCTTGGGGGCGTAGTACTCCGCCGCGTGCTCTTTCCAGAGCGTGATCAGCGGGAAGCGCTGCTCGACCCAGGTGAGTATGCCGTTGAATGGGCCGGCGCCGCTGACCGGCAGTTTTTTTTCTGTGGCCGCCATGCGAATCAGGCCCCTTGCGTGTCGTCGCCGATGACGAGCTTCGTGTCGCCGACGAACTTGTAAGGCGGCACCGGAAGGTTTTCCGGCGCAGGCTTGTTCTTGTAGACACGCCCCGCGAGATCGAAGAGCGAGCCGTGGCAGGGACAGTAGAAGCCGCCGTGCCAGTCAGGCTCGAACGGCTCCGGCTGGGCCTGCAGACGATCCACGGGCGAGCAGCCGAGGTGAGTACAGATTCCGACCGTCACCAGATACTCCGGCTTGACCGCGCGATACTTGTTCTTCGCGTAAGGCGGCTGTTGGCTGCGGCTGCTGTCCGGATCGGCGACACGCGGATCGTCGGTCTCGATCGCCTTAAGCATTTCCGGCGTGCGTCGCACAACCCACACGGGTTTGCCGCGCCACTCGACGATTTTTTTCTGCCCGGGCATGAGATCGCTCACATCCACTTCGACAGGAGCACCTGCCGCTTTTGCACGCTCGGACGGAAGCATGCTCGCTACAAAAGGCACTGCGGCGGCGCCCGCCGCGACGCCAGTTGCGACTGTGGTGGCGGTGAGCAGAAAGCGCCGCTTGCCCTCGTCCAGCTCGTTCTCGGCCATGAATGCCCCTGAGTACAGAAAAAGTGTCGATTTTAACAATCGACTTTGGGAAAGTTAAGCAAAACCGTGAAAAGTCACAGTACGTCAGCGACTTAGCTGAACTGCCCTGTGCGTACCGACATCCTGCGCTGGCGCTTATCGCGCCGCCTCGGGGCGAACTTGAGCCCCCGGCGGCGGCCGCCCCGGCGCCTACAGGCGCTACACCGGATTGTCGATGTCGATGAAGCGGTGCTCGATATCGAAACGCGTCGCGAGATGCGTGCCCAACGCTTCCACGCCGTAGCGTTCAGTTGCGTGGTGGCCGGCGGCGATGAAGGTGACGCCGCTTTCGCGCGCGAGATGAACCGTCTGCTCCGAGACTTCGCCCGTCAGATACGTGTCGACGCCGAGGCGCACCGCATCTTCGAAATAGCTCTGAGCGGCGCCGGTGCACCACGCGATCCGCGTCACCGGACGCGACGAATCGCCGATGACGAGCGGATCGCGGTTCAGGCGCTCTGCGACCCGGCCAGCCAAACCGCCGAGCGTCATGCTGTGATCGAGCTCGCCGAAAAGACCCAGCTCCTGCTCGCCGAACCGGCCTGCGATCGTGAATCCGAGAATTCTCGCGAGGGATACGTTGTTTCCGACCTCGCGATGCGCGTCGAGCGGCAGATGAAACGCATACAGGCTGATGTCATGCGCCATGAGGAGGCCGATGCGGCGTCGACGCGTGCCGACGATGCGTGCATCCTCGCCGCGCCAGAAATAGCCGTGATGTACGAGTACCGCGTCCGCACGCGCCGCGATCGCGGCTTCCAACAGTGCTACCGAAGCGGTGACGCCCGTAACGAGCCGATCGACGGAGACACGACCTTCCACCTGCAGTCCGTTTGGGCAATAATCCCGAAACTTTGCGACTTCCAGGTACTGCTCGAGGTAGGCATCGAGCTCCGCGCGTTGCATCAGCGATTGATCCTGCCGAAAAAAACATTCTAGCGGAAGACGTGGCCCGCGCCCCCCCGCCTATATGATCCGCAAGCTGTGGCTAGTGTTCTGCCAGACGGCAACGGTGTGTGTCGCCGTGCTGTTCGTGGTGACGACGCTGCGGCCCGACCTCCTCTCCTGGACCACGCGCGGCGGCGTGGTCACGATTCGCGAATCGCCACCGGAAGGTGAGCCGAAAAGGATCTCGTCGCTGAGCGATGCCGCGAAACGCGCCATGCCCGCGGTCGTGAACATCTATACGACCAAGGAAACGCGGATCCAGCGGCATCCCTTCATGGATGATCCCGTGTTCCGCCATTTCTTCGGCGAACGCTTCGACGCCGAAACGCGCAAGAGCACGAACCTCGGCTCCGGCGTGATCGTAAGCGAGCAGGGTTACATCCTCACCAACAGCCATGTCGTCGAAGCGGCCGACGAGATCGAGATCGCGCTTGCAGACACACGCCGCGCCAAAGCGCGCGTGATCGGCACCGATCCGGAAACCGATCTCGCAGTACTCAAGATCGACATTCCGAAGCTTCCTTCGATCCTTTTCGGACAGTCGGACCAGGCACGTGTCGGCGACGTGGTGCTGGCGATCGGCAATCCGTTCGGCGTCGGCCAGACCGTGACCGCGGGCATCATCAGTGCGGTCGGCCGCAGCCAGCTCGGCATCAACACGTTCGAGAACTTCATCCAGACCGACGCTGCCATCAACCCCGGCAATTCCGGCGGCGCGCTCGTCGATACGAGCGGGCAACTGCTGGGCATCAACACCGCGATCTATTCCCGCACGCCGGGCGGCGCCTCTCTCGGCATCGGCTTCGCGATTCCCGCGAGCACGGCCAAACAGGTCCTCGAGCAGATCATGCAGCACGGCCAGGTCACGCGAGGATGGATCGGCGTCGGCGTGCAGGACATGACGAGGGAGCTTTCGGAATCTTTCAAACTGCCGGAGATCCGCGGTGCGCTCATCACCGAAGTCTTTCGCGGCACTCCGGCGGACAAGGCGGGCATCAAGCTCGGCGACATCCTGGTTGGCGTCGAGGGGCAACCCGTTATCGACTCGTCGAGCATGCTGAATCTCGTCGCCGCCTTGCACCCGGGCAGGCAGGCGACGCTCAAAGTCGTGCGCAGTCAGCAGGAAACCGACATCAAGGTGACCATCGGCCGGCGCCCGCTTCAGCAGCGGAACAGTCCTGAGAGGCGAGAACCGTAAGCCGGCGCCTCGACGAGTAGCACTACTCGTGGTGGCCGGCTCGGTCGCCCGATAACAATAACAGAGGGAACCAACAGGTTCCCTCCGAAATCTCCCTCCTCTGTTGTCGCTTACCGCTTACGACTTACCGCTTACGGATTCGCCTCCCTTCCTCTCCGCGTCGATGCGGTCCAGCTCGCGATCCATCTCCACGTCCGACGGCAATCGATAGTCGTCGTCCTCCGTCTTCGGCTTCGCAACGAACCGCGCAAGGAAGAGCCCCAGCTCGTAAAGAAGGCACATCGGTATCGCGAGGAGCAGCTGCGATATCACGTCGGGCGGCGTTACGATCGCCGCGATCACGAACGAGCCGACGATGAAATAAGGCCGGATCTGCTTCAACTGCTGGATCGTGACCACCCCCATCTTCGCGAGAATGATGACGACGATCGGCACTTCGAAAGTGACGCCGAACGCGAGAAACATCGTCAGCACGAAGTTGAGATACTGCTCGATGTCGGGCGCGACCGTGATGCTTGCCGGCGCGATCTTGTTCACGAACGCGAAGACGACGCCGAACACGAAGAAATAGCAGAACGTGATCCCGAGCAGAAAGAGCACGGTGCTCGCGACGACGAGCGGCAGAACGAGCTTTTTCTCGTGGGAGTAGAGGCCCGGCGCGACGAACGACCACGCCTGGTACAGCACGTACGGCAGCGCGATGAGAAACGCGATCATCATCGCGACCTTGACGGGTATCAGAAAAGGCGTGATGACACCGGTCGCGATCATTTTCGATCCTGCCGGCAGCGTCTGCATCATGGGACTCGCCAGCACATCGTAGAGCTCCGATGCCCATGGAAACAGACAGGCGAAGATGACGAGGATCGCAATGAGCGAGCGCAGCAGACGGTCGCGCAGCTCGACGAGATGCGATATGAAAGTATCTTCGCTCATCGCGTGTCGGCGCGAAGAGGTTCTTCGCTGGATGCTGCGCGCCGCACGGAGTGGGCGTTACGCGCGCGTGTTGCCCGGCTGCGCGCCGCCGGGCACGAGCTCGGGCTGGGCACCGGTCGGCGACGCAGTGCCTGGTGGCGAAGGAGGCGGAAGCCCGGACTCGAGATGCGGAACGGCGCCTTCAGGTGCCCCCGCGTTCGCAGACGCGATTTCGGCGGGAGCGCCGGGTTCCGGCTGCGGTGCCGGCAGCGGCGTCGGGTTCGCTTCCTGTGCGATCTTCTGCAACTCGCTTTCCGTGGCATTCACTTCACGTGTCACGGACTGCTCGAACGAGCGCGCCGCGTCCTGCATGCTCGCCTGGAGTTTCTTGAGTTCCTCGAGCTCCATTTCGCGCGAGATATCGGCTTTGACATCGTTCACATAGCGCTGCATGCGGCCGAACAGATGCCCCAGGGTGCGCGCGACTTTCGGGAGCCGCTCCGGACCGATCACGATCAGCGCCACGACGGCGATGACCATGAGCTCGGAGAAGCCTATATCGAACATCTCAGGTCTTTGTAGTTTCCTTCCTCACTTCGCCTTCGATCGTCTGACCGGCCGTCGGGGGGATCTCGGTCTTGGCACCCTTGTCTTCTTCGGTCTTCATGCCGTCCTTGAAGCCTTTTACCGCGCTGCCGAGATCGGTGCCGAGGTTGCGCAGCTTCTTCGTGCCGAAGATGAGAACGACGACGAGCAATACGATCAGCCAATGCCAGATGCTGAACGAACCCATATTTCCGCTCCTAAGTTGTGGCCAGCCGTGAGCTGAAGCTTGAGCGCGGAGAAAACGCGCGTGTCAGCCGCGCGACTTCTTTTCCTCGATGCCGGAAGTGCCTTCGCGTCGGGCAAGCTCCGCGAGCACGTCGTCCGGCCGCGCACCGTGCCAGGCAAGCAGGACCATGCAGTGAAACCAGAGATCCGCGGTTTCGCGTATGAGGTGCAGTTTATCACCCTCCTTCGACGCGAGGAGTGTCTCGGCCGCTTCCTCCATCACCTTTCGGAGTATCGCGTCCTGCCCTTTTGCGGCCAGGCTCGAGACGTAGGAACCCTGCGGGTCCGCCTGGAGCCTTTGCGCGATCGTACTTCCCAGTCTCTCGAGAATGTCGGCATTACTCATTTGCCGTAGATCTCCCGGGGGTCTTTCAGAACGGGATCGACTTCGACCCACTCACCGTTTTCCAGCCTGCGGAAAAAACAGCTCTGCCGGCCCGTGTGACACGCGATGCCGCCCTGCTGCTCGACTTGCATCAGAACGACGTCTTCATCGCAGTCGAGCCGCAGGGACTTGACCTTCTGCACGTGACCGGACTGCTCTCCTTTGCGCCAGAGCCCAGCCCGGGATCGCGACCAGTAGTGAGCGACCCCGGTCTCGATCGTGAGCGCCAGGGCCTCGCGGTTCATCCAGGCAAGGTTCAGCACGCGGCCCGATGCCGCATCCTGTGCGATCGCCGGCACGAGACCGTCGTCGTCCCATTTGACCGTTTCGAGGCAGTTCATCGAGACAGGATACAGGATTGCACCGCGCTGCCGCGGCCTGGCCGAAACACTCCCGCCGGCGTGTCAGAGTCTCACTTCGATCTTCTGACGCGCCATGTACTCCTTCGCCTGGCGCACCGTGTATTCGCCGTAGTGAAAAATGCTCGCGGCGAGGACCGCATCCGCGTGTCCCTGCAGCACGCCATCGGCGAGGTGCTGCAGATTACCGACGCCGCCGCTCGCGATGACCGGCACGTCGAGGGCTTCGGAGAACGCGCGCGTCAGCTCGAGGTCGAAGCCGGTCCTCGTGCCGTCGCGATCCATGCTCGTGAGCAGGATCTCTCCCGCACCGAGTGCCTGCATCTTGCGGCCCCAGTCGACCGCGTCGATGCCTGTCGCGCGCCGGCCGCCGTGCGTGAAGACCTCCCAGCGCAAAGGCGACGAGTCGGGCACCCGCTTCGCGTCGACGGCGACCACAATGCATTGCGAGCCGTAACGGTCCGCTGCGTCGGCAACGAGCTGCGGGTTCTGCACGGCCGCGGTGTTGATGCTCGCCTTGTCCGCGCCCGCATTGAGAAGGCGTCTCACGTCCTCCACGCTGCGCACGCCGCCACCGACGGTGAGCGGAATGAAAACCTGCGCCGCTACCGCTTCGACGATGTGCAGGATGAGATCGCGATCGTCACTCGAGGCGGTGATGTCCAGGAACGTGAGCTCGTCCGCCCCCTGCTCGTCGTAGCGCCTCGCGATTTCCACCGGATCACCGGCATCGCGCAAGCCGACGAAATTCACGCCTTTCACGACGCGCCCGGCGGTCACGTCGAGGCAGGGAATGACGCGTTTGGCAAGGGACATGCTCGGGGGCCGGCGACTAGACGGAGCAGCTGCGCCGCTCACCGCTTCGCATCACGGCTCACGTTCAGGATTCAGCCTTCTTGCCGCTCAGCTGATCCGCCACCTTCTGCGCTTCGGCGAAGTTGAGCGTGCCCTGGTAGACGGCGCGGCCGGTGATGGCGCCGGTGATGCCTTCGGGCTCTACGGCGCAGAGCGCTTTCACGTCTTCCAGATTCGTGAGACCGCCGCTCGCGATCACGGGCACCGTCAGATGGCGCGCGAGCGCAACCGTTGCCGCGATGTTTATACCCGTCAGCATGCCGTCGCGGCCGATGTCGGTGTAGATGATCGCCTCTACGCCATAGTCCTCGAACTTCTTGGCGAGATCGACGACGTCGTGGCCGGTCATTTTCGACCAGCCGTCGACCGCTACTTTGCCGTCCTTGGCATCGAGTGCGACCATCACGTGCCCGCCGAATGCAGTGCACGCATCGTGCAGGAAACCGGGCGTCTTCACGGCCGCCGTGCCGATGATCACGTAGGAAACCCCGTTGTCGAGGTAGCGCTCGATCGTGTCGAGATCGCGTATGCCGCCGCCCAGCTGGATCGGTACTTTGTCGCCGACCGCGGACGTGATGGCTTTGATCGCATTTTCGTTTTTCGGCCGTCCCGCCGCGGCGCCGTTCAAGTCGATGAGGTGCAGGCGCCGCGCCCCCTGTTCGAGCCAGTGACGCGCAGTACCGGCGGGATCATCGGAGAATACGGTCGCGTCGTTCATGGCACCCTGCTTCAGGCGCACGCATTTACCATCTTTGAGGTCGATCGCAGGAATGATCAGCATATGGCGAGGACAGGAGGCCTGCTGCAGGTGCAGCGAAGGCGGACGTGGTTTGCGTCGGGAGTCGCTCTATGCGGTGCGGAAGAGACGGGCAGTATCGTGCTACGCGCCGGTTTTTAGTGTCTCATCATACTACAGCATGGTCGCCGAGTATCAAGCAGCCACGCCGGCGGAGCGGCCCGTAGCATCGCGCCAGGCGGTACCCGGCTGCCAGCTCGCGAAATTCGCGAGCAACCGCAGACCCGCGTTCTGGCTTTTTTCCGGATGGAACTGCACCGCGAAGACATTCGCGCTCGCGGCCGCGCACGTGAACGCGAACGGATAAAGGCTGTAGCCCGCGATCACGCCGGGCTCTGCCGGCTCCGCAAAATAGCTGTGCACGAAGTAGAAACGACTTCCGTCGGGTATGCCCGCCCACAACGCATGTGGCGCGGTCTGGTACACCTCGTTCCAACCCATGTGGGGTACTTTGAGCTTGTTGCCCGCGGCATCGACCATCTCCGTCGCCGGAAAGCGGCGCACCTTGCCGGGAAGGAGCGCGAGCCCCGGGGTGTCGCCTTCTTCGCTGTGCTCGAAAAGCATCTGCAAACCGATACAGATGCCCAGAAACGGCTTCTCGCGGGCGGCGTGCAGAATCGCGCCGCGCAGCCCGCGAGCGTCCATTTCCCGCATGCAGTCGCGCATCGCCCCCTGACCCGGGAAAACCACGCGATCGGCGCGCCGCACCACGTCCGGATCGCTCGTCACTGTCACCGTTGACCCGGGCGCGACGTGTTCGATCGCTTTCGCGACGGAGCGCAGATTGCCCATGCCGTAATCGACAACCGCGATGAGAGCCATCGGACCTAGAGCGTACCTTTGGTGGACGGCACGCCCGCCGCGCGCGGGTCGAGCTCCGCGGCCATTCGCAGCGCACGCCCGAACGCCTTGAACACCGTCTCCACCTGATGGTGCGCATTCGCGCCACGCAGATTGTCGACGTGCAAGGTGACCTGGGCATGATTTACGAAGCCCTGGAAAAACTCGTGCACGAGATCGACGTCGAACTCGCCGATGCGCGCGCGCACGAATTCGACGTGGAATTCGAGTCCCGGCCGGCCCGACAGATCGATCACGACACGGGAGAGCGCCTCGTCGAGCGGCACGTACGCATGACCGTAACGCCGCACGCCGGCCTTGTCGCCGATCGCTTTCGCGAACGCCTGACCGACGGTAATACCGATATCTTCGACCGTATGGTGCGCATCGATGTGCAAATCGCCGCGCGCCTGCACGTCGAGATCGAGCACGCCGTGGCGCGCGATCTGGTCGAGCATGTGATCGAGAAACGGGACGCGCGTGTCGAGCTTGCTTCGTCCGGTGCCGTCGAGCTTCAACGTGACGCTCACCTGCGTCTCGAGCGTGTTACGGGTAACGTGGGCCTCGCGCTGCATAAAGCTCAGGGTTCCGCCATTATGCCAACGCGGCGCGCAGCGCCTCGAGAAAACGATCGTTTTCCGAAGGCGTGCCGACGGTCACGCGCAGGCACCCTTCGAGCGCCGGGTGCGCGCCGTGGAAATTCTTGATGAGAACGCCGCGATCGCGCAGTCCATTGAACGCGCGGTCGGCGTCCGTCGTCTTGAACAGGATGAAATTCGCATCGCTCGGGTAAGGTCTCGTGCCGGGCACGTTCGCGAGCTCGCGCTGGAGCCGGCTGCGCTCGGCCCTGATAGCCGCCGCCTGCTCTTCCAGGAGCGAGCGATGCTGGAGCGCTTCTCGCGCGACGAGCTGTGTCAGCACACCCACATTATACGGTAAGCGGATTTTCTCCAGTTGCCGCAGCCACTCGGCGCCGCCCGCGAGCAGCCCGAGGCGAAGGCCGGCGAGCCCCAGCTTCGAGAGCGTGCGCATGACGAGCAGGTTCGAGTACTCCCCGAGCCTGTCCATGAAAGTACGGCCCGCAAATGCGTGGTAAGCCTCGTCGAGCACGACGAGTCCCGGCGCGGCTTTCAGGATGCGTTCGATTGCAGCGGTATCGAACAGATTGCCCGTCGGATTGTTCGGATACGTGACGAAGATGAGCGGCGGCTGGTGCTGCTTGATCGCGCCCAGCGTACGATCGACATCGAGCGCAAAGCGGTCACCCAGCGGGACTCCGACATAGCGAACGCCGCAGAATGCTGCGATCAGCCGGAACATCACGAACGAAGGCTCGAGACCCAGGACGACGGCGCCCGGGCGCGCGGTCGCGAGCATGAGGATCTGGATGATTTCGTCGGAGCCGTTACCGAGCAGCAACTCGGCGTGTTGCGGAATCTCCAGAGCTTCGCGCAGTGTTTCCCTGAGCGGCGCCGCGCCAAAGTCGGGATATCGGTTGATCTCGGCGTCCGCGACGACTGCGGCAATGCGCCTGCGCACTTCCTCAGGCAGGCGATACGGATTTTCCATCGCATCGAGCTTCACCATGCCAGAGGCGTCCGGCACGCGATAGCCGGCGAGGGCCTGGATCTCGTCGCGTATGACGTGTTCTGGTGTTTTGGGCATCACTTCATCCGGAGCTCGGCTGAACGCGCGTGCGCGGTGAGGCCTTCGCCGCGGGCAAGCTCGGCGGCGATTTTTCCGAGTCGTAAAGCGCCGGCTCGCGAAATGCGGATCACGCTCGAGCGCTTCTGGAAATCGTAGACGCCGAGCGGCGATGAAAATCGCGCCGTGCGCGAAGTCGGCAGCACGTGATTGGGACCGGCGCAGTAATCGCCCAGCGCTTCGGAGGCGTAGCGTCCGAGGAAAATCGCTCCCGCGTGGCGAATCTTCGGAAGCAGGGCTTCCGGGTCTTCAACCGCGAGCTCGAGATGCTCTGGCGCGATGCGATTCACGATCTCGCACGCTTCGTCGAGGTCTCGCACGTGTATCAGCGCGCCGCGCCGCTCGAGCGATGCAGCGATCACGTCGCGCCGGGGCATGCCCGGAAGCTCGCGCTCGATGCTCGCTTCGACCGCATCGAGAAAGGCAGCGTCGGGCGCGAGGAGGATCGCCTGCGCCACTTCGTCGTGCTCGGCCTGCGAAAAAAGATCCATCGCGACCCAGTCGGGATCGTTCCTGGCGTCGGCAACGACGAGAATCTCGGAAGGTCCCGCGACCATGTCGATTCCGACCAGCCCGAACACACGGCGCTTCGCCGCCGCGACGTACGCGTTGCCGGGCCCGACGATCTTGTCGACGGCCGGAACGGTCCCGGTGCCGTATGCCATTGCACCGACAGCCTGCGCGCCGCCGATCGCGAACACCCGGTCCACGCCGCATAGAGCCGCAGCCGCGAGCACGAGCGGGTTGCGCTCGCCTCCTGGGGTGGGCACTGCCATGATCACTTCGCGCACGCCCGCGACCTTCGCCGGCACCACGTTCATGATCACCGAAGACGGGTACGCGGCTTTGCCGCCGGGGACGTAGACCCCGACCCGGTCGAGCGGCGTGATCTGCTGGCCGAGTTCGTTTCCGTCCGCGTCGCGGAAGCTCCACGATTGCGCGCGCTGCTGCTCGTGATAAATCCGCACGCGCTCGGCGGCCGTCGAAAGCGCGTCGCGCTGCGTTGCCGGCAAGCCCGCGAGAGCCTCCTTGCACGCGCGTGCGTGTATCTCCAACTCCGCCATGTTCGCTGCGGCAACACGGTCGAGCCTACGCGTATGCTCGAGCAGGGCCGCATCGCCGCGCGCCCTGACGTCGGCGAGAATGGACGCTACGGTGGCATCGACCTGCGCGTCCTGTGTGGTTTCGAACGCAAGCAGCTCGGTCAGCCGCGCGTCGAAATCGCCATCGCTCGTACGCAGCCGTCGCATCACGCCACCGCGCGTCCGAATGCGTCGAGCAGCGGCTGAACCGCATCCCGTTTCAGCTTGAGCGCTGCCTGGTTCACGATGAGGCGCGCCGAGATCGGCGCAATTTCTTCGACCGCGCGGAGGCCGTTTGCCTTGAGCGTGTGGCCCGTGCTCACGAGATCCACGATCGCCTCCGCGAGCCCGACGAGCGGCGCAAGCTCCATAGAGCCGTACAGCCGTATGAGATCGACGTGCATGCCTTTGGCGGCGAAGTGCTCGCGGGCCGTCTGCACGTACTTCGTGGCAACTCTCAGACGCGCGCCCTGCCGCACCGCCTGCTGATAATCGTAGTCCTCTTTCACTGCGACCATCATGCGGCACCGCGCGATCTTGAGATCGAGCGGCTGGTAAAGTCCGCGGCCGCC
>DASRIK010000064.1:0-11342 GCA_035650035.1 Burkholderiales bacterium
ACGCGAATATCGCTTCGATCGACACGGCCGCAGCACGCGCCCACCCCGGAGTGGCGGGTGTTTTCACCGGCGAAGACGCAGTGCGGGCGGGCTACGTGAAAGCGCCGACGTTTCTCAATTTTCCGGGGAAGGATGGCAAGCACGGCATCATCCCCGAGCGTCCCGCGCTTGCACGCGGGCGCGTGCGCTTCGTCGGCGAACCCGTGGCGCTCGTGGTTGCGTCCTCGGCACTTGCAGCGCAGGACGCCGCCGAGCTGATCGAGATCGAATACGAAGACCTGGCGGTTGTGATCGATCCCGAGCAGGCGTTTTCGGACGCCGCCGCGCAGCTCCACGGTTCGGTGCCGCGAAATCTTCCGTTCGAGTACGAGGCGGGCGACAAGGCCGCGGCCGAAGCCGCGTTCGCGAAAGCGGCCCATGTAACGCGGCTCAAGATGGAATCGACGCGCGTCGTGCCAAGCCCCATGGAGCCGCGGGCGTGCCTTGTCGCGTACGAATCCAGGGACGACACCTACACCGTTCATGTGTGTGTGCAGGGCGTCAACATGATGAAGCGCCAGCTCGCGGCCTACACACAGATGCCGGAAGACAAATTCCGCGTGATCGCGCGGGATGTCGGCGGCGGTTTCGGCCAGCGCAGCACCGCATATCCCGAATACTGTGCGCTGCTGATCGCGTCGAAGGCGATCGGAAAACCCGTGAAGTGGGTCGGATCGCGCACGGAGGGGTTTCTTTCCGATACGCATGGACGCGGCAACATCGTCGAAGGCGAGCTCGCGATCGACAAGGACGGCAGGTTCCTCGCGATACGGCTGAACTGGCTTGCGGACATGGGCGCTTACTTTGCGCCGGCAGGTCCGGTGAGTCATATCCGCAATCCGACGACGTGCATCACGGGCGTATATCGGATCCCCGTGGCATACGGTTATTGGCGTCTCGCTTTCACCAACACCGCGCCGATCTCGGCTTATCGCGGCGCGGGCCGCCCGGACATCGCCTACGTGGTCGAGCGTCTCGTGAGCAACGCTGCGGCCGAGCTCAAAACCGACCCGGCAGAGCTTCGCCGCCGCAATTTGATTCCACCCGATGCTTTTCCGTACAAGACGCCGACCGGCTCCACGTACGACAACGCCGATTTACCGGGACTCCTCGCGAAAGGACTCGACCTCGCCGACTGGCAGGGTTATGGGAAACGCCGGACCGAGTCCGAAAAGCGCGGCAAACTGCGGGGGATCGGTATTGCGACGGTGATCGAGAATACCGGCGCGGGCATGTATCCGAAGGACGAAGTCGAGATCGAGGTAAATGCCAAAGGCGAAGTGACCGCGTATACCGTCGCGCATTCTCAGGGTCAGGGTCACGAGACGACGTTCGCGATGATGGTGGCAAAGGCGCTCGAGATCCCCGTAGAGCGGGTGAAAATATGCGAAGGCGTTCCCGGGCGCACGATCATTGGTAATCACACCGGCGGCTCGCGAAGCATGGTGGGAGCGGGCACCGTGTGCCATCTCGCCGCGCAGAAGCTCGTGCAGAATGCGACGCCGCTCGCGGCCGAGCTGATGGGCGTCGAGCCGTCGCAGGTGAGCTATGCCGGCGGTGAATTCAAAGGGCCTGAAGCCGCAATGAAGCTCACGCTGGCGGAGCTCGCCGGCAAGCGTACGCTTGCGGCGAAGGCCGAAGCGACGATCACGTCTACGTTTCCGAACGGCTGTCACATTGCCGAGGTGGAGATCGATCCCGATACCGGTGTGACCGAAGTCATCTCGTACTGCACGGTGGACGACTGCGGCGTGGTGGTGAACCACGCCATCGTCGAAGGACAGGTACACGGCGCGGTGGCTCAGGGGGCGGGGCAGGTGTTCGGCGAGCACGCCATATACGACCGCGAAACCGGACAGCTCCTGACGGCGACGTTCAGCGACTACTACATGCCGCGCTCGGATCTGCTGCCAGAGTTGCGGATGGCCGAACATCCGACGGCAACGCGCGTAAATCCGCTCGGCATCAAGGGCACCGGCGAAGCGGGATGCACCGCGTCGCTGCCGGCACTCGTCAACGCGGTGGTCGACGCAGTGCGTCCTCTCGGCATAAACCACCTCGACATGCCGCTCACCGCGTCGAAGCTGTGGGCTGCGATCAAGGGGGCCCGTGCGCGGCAATAGGTATGATGCGAGCTGCGGCTTTGCGGCTCGACCGGAAACGCAACTGAAAGGGGATCACGCGTGTATTCATTCAACTATGTCAAAGCGAATTCGCTGCGCGAAGCTCGTGAATTCCTGAAGTCCAACCCCGACGCGCGTCCGCTCGCGGGCGGAATGACGCTGATCCCGACGCTCAAGGCACGGCTCGCGCAACCTTCGCACCTCGTCGACATTGGCGCGCTGGAAGAGCTCCGCGGCATCGAGCTGCAAGGATCGACGCTCACCATCGGCGCGGCCACTCGGCACAACGACGTCCTACGCTCCGAGAAAGTGCGCCAGGCAATTCCCGCGCTCGCGGAGCTCGCCGGGCGCATCGGCGACCCGGCCGTGCGCAACCTCGGCACGATGGGGGGCTCGCTCGCGAACAACGACCCGGCAGCGGACTATCCTGCTGCCGCGCTCGGCCTGAACGCAAAGATCGTGACGGACAGGCGCGAAATCGCTGCGGACGACTTCTTCCAGGGGATGTTTACGACGGCGCTCGAGCCGGGGGAGCTCATCGTGCGCATCGCGTTTCCGGTGCCGAAACGCGCGGCGTATGAAAAGTTCGCGCACCCCGCGTCGGGCTATGCGATGACCGGTGTATTCGTCGCGGAAACCGCAAGCGACATCCGCGTTGCGGTGACCGGTGCCGGTCCAGGCGTTTTCCGGTGGAAGGAGGCGGAAGCCGCACTGGCCCAGAAGTTCGCTGCCGATGCGGTCGCCGGCCTGCGCATGCCGCCGGACGAACTTAACGAAGACATACACGCTTCGCGCGATTACCGCGCGAACCTGGTTAACGTGCTCACCAAGCGCGCGGTCGCGCGGATTGCAGGGAGATGAGAGTGGCCAAAGTCGAAATCGTCGTCAACGGAACACGGCAGCCGGGAGAAGTCGAAGACCGCACGCTGCTCGTCAATTTTCTGCGCGATACGCTGGGCCTCACTGGCACGCATGTCGGATGCGATACGAGCCAGTGCGGATGCTGCACCGTGCATATGAACGGACGCGCGGTAAAGTCCTGCTCCGTGCTAGCGGTTCAGGCCAACGGGGCGGAGGTGGTCACCATCGAAGGACTCGCGAAGAATGGTGACCTCCATCCCGTTCAGCGCGCTTTCACCGAATGTCACGGGCTGCAGTGCGGTTTCTGCACGCCCGGCATGATCATGGCGGTCGTGGGTCTGCTCGAGGACAACCCGAATCCGAGCGAGGAAGAGATCCATCACGGGCTCGAAGGCAACCTCTGCCGCTGCACCGGCTACATCAATATCGTGAAAGCGGTGAAACGCGGCGCGGAGCTGATCGGCGGCAAGTCGTAGCGTGCGCTAGCGCCACGCCGGCTGTCACCTGGGGGGAATGATCGGCAGCAGCAGGTAAGGCTGTTGCCCGCCCATCGCATGCAGCGTGACCTTTCCGCCGAAAATCTCCGGCGGTCGGTCCTGCGGATCGTCGTGCACGAACGGACCGCAGCCGCGCATCGGATTTTTCATGTTCGAAAGCGTTGCCGCGTCGCCGGCGTATTCATAGTCTTTGCCGCGGATCGTCAGCGCGATGCGGTATCCCGCCGGTACCACGATGCACGTGGGCCAGATCTCGATGTCCAGCTCTGCGGGCTGACCCGGGCCGAGCGGTTGAACTTCGTCGTGCGTGTGGTAAGGACGATGCGGCAGTGACACTTCCGGGTCGAGCTTGCGGTGAGACGCGCGCAGCCACCCTTGTCCGATCGGCGTGTGCGGATCGAGCGCGCCCTGGAACACGACTTCTTTGCCATCCGGCGCGAAGACGCGCAAAACGGCGAACACGTCCGCATCGGACGTGGAAGACGAAAGAAAGAGTTTGAGTGCGGAAGGGCCGGTGATCTCCGTTTCGCGCTGGAGCGGAGGCGTCTCGAATGTCACGCCTTCACCCGTGGCTTCATATTCCATCCTGCTCGCGCCGGCGGGCGCCTCCAGCGAGAGCGTGCGCTTGTCGAAGTCGAGGTAAAAACGCGTCCATTGCGTGCGCGCGAGCGGCCACTCGTTTTCGTGCCGCTCGACGAAGCGATCCACGTGCCGTACCTGAAGGCGCACGCGAGGCTCTTTCTCCCAGCCGTTCTTCTCGCCTTTCAGAAAATGGTCGAAGAAGCGCTTCTGCAACTTGACGCCATAGTCGGTATAGAAAGGCGCCCAGTGCGAGCCACCGTGCACTTCGAGCCACTTCTCTCTGGACGCCGCGCGCGCATAGCCTTCGAAATTGCCGCGCGTGTGCAGGCCCTGACCGCCCCAGTTCGCCGCCGACAGGAGCGGCACCCTGACTTTGGATAGATCCGCCGTGCGCTCACGGTAGTAGTCGTCGATGAGCGGACGGGAAAGGCAGTTCCCCCACATATCTGCGCGATTGCGCCTGAGCTCCTGGTCCGACAACGTCTCATCGCCGCAGACGAGCTCGCCCGTGACACGGCTTCTGGGCCCACGTTCGCCGCGGCCGTGCTGGACCGTCACCACCTGCATCTCCTGCCAGTTCTTCCGGAACGTGCAGGCGATGCCGCCATGGCGCGCGCCGTCACGGTAATAGTCCGCCCAGCCTTCCCATACACAGATCGCCGCGAGATGCGGCGGCTGCAGCGCGGCCGCACGCCACTGGCTGCTCGCGTAATACGAGATGCCGTTCAGCCCTACTTTGCCGTTCGACCACGGCTGCGCCGCAGCCCACTCGATGCAGTTGTAGAAATCCCGGTTCTCGCGCGCATTGTTGTGATCGAGATAACCGGGCGAACGGCCGGCGCCACGCGAATCGACCCGCACGCAGACGTACCCGTCGGGGACCCATTTCTCGGGATCCGCCACTTCCCAGTTCTGATATTTATTGCTCGTGCCGGTCACCGTGTCCGGAAAGTCGCGCGCCATGATGTCCCAGGCGGTCTTGTAGCCGTCCTGGAAAGCGAGCCCTTTGCCGTACGGACCATAGCTCAGAAGCGCGGGATAGCGGCCTTCGGCGACGGGCCGGTAGACGTCGGCGCGCAGCGTAAGCCCGTCATCCATGACGATCGCCACGTCCCAGTCGATGCGCATCCCATCGCGCACTTCGCTCTTGCCAACGCTCATGGCTTCAGCTTTTCCTCGAACCAATCCCACATCGTCGCGACGACGAGCGTCAGATAATCGCGCTGGCAGTGTTGCGCGCCGCCTTCTTCGGCCGTGAATACGCGCAGTGTTTTGTCCGCGGATCCCACCGCATCATAGAGCGCCTGCGCGTCCGCGAGCGGCACCTGCTCGTCTTCCGCACCGTGCACGCAGAGGAAGGGGCATCGCATTTTCTGCACGACGCCGTCGAGTCGGAAAGGCTCGAGCTTCTTCAGCGCCTCCTCGACGGTGTTCACGCCGAGTATCCACATGATGTGATGTCCCGGCACGGACATCGACGTCCTGAACTGGGAGTCGATGCGCTTCTTCCACGTCGCGTAGTAATCCCAGATTGCGCCCCAGGCAATGCACGCGGCGAAACGCGGCTCCATCGAGGCCATCCGCGGTGCGTAGTAGCCGCCCAGGCTGATCGCGACCACGCCGATTTTCCTGGCATCCACGTCGTCGCGCTTTTCCAGGTAATCGATGCACGCGCTTCCGGCCACCTCGTAATCGTGCCGGAGATAGTGGTTGCGGAAACGTATCGCCTCGCCCGTACCGGGTCCGTCCATCACGAGCACGGAGATGCCGCGCTTGATGAGATCGGGCACGCCGCGCATGTATTGAATTTCCTTCGTCACGTCGAGCCCGTCGAAGAACACAACACACGGCGTGCGCTTCGAGCGCGCGCTCTGCGCATGCACGAAATAACCGGGCAGACTACCGCCCTGGAAAGGCACTTCGACGACTTCGATCCCGACGTCCGTGAGCTTTGCGTGACGCTGAAAGCACTGCACGGCTGTCTTGTAGACGGCGAGCGCTTTCTCGTCCTTGGGCGTGCGAAACCGCTCCGCCATCTGGTAGTAGTTGCACGCGCGAAGATACGCATGGGCCGCCGAAAAACGATGACCCGCGCCTTCGAATTTTTCGGCATATTCGTGCACGCCCCGCGCGACTTTGGCGCACGCGTCGAACCATGCTTCATCGTCGTCCGGCGCCTTGTCTTTCAGCAGACGGCCGATCTTGTGCAATTCACCGAACTCCGAGCCGCCGTACGGCGCGGAGCCGATCATGTTGATGAAAGCCGCCGACCACCGGTAGTTGCCGGGGAAATACATGAAGTAGCCAGGTTCTTTAGCCATGATAGGTTCGCCTCACTGTTTCGGTATGCCCGCTTTCTTCGCGACCTGAGCCCATTTTTCAGTCTCGCTCCTGATGAACGACCCGTACTCGTCGGGACTCAGGCCGCCGAGCTCGTGTCCCTGTCCTGTGAAAACCTCGCGCGCCTCGGGAGTCTTCAGCGCCTTTGCAATCACTTCGTGTATGCGTGCGATAACTGCTTTTGGCGTTGCGGCCGGCGCGAGCATTCCGTTCCAGTTGTAGCTTTCGAATCCTTTGAGGCCCTGCTCCGAAATCGTCGCAACGTCCGGCAGGAGCGGAGTACGCTGCGCCGATGTGACGCCAAGGCAGCGCAGCTTGCCCTGCTTTACGTGTGGCGTTGCAATGGCAAACTGATTCAGTGCGATCTCGATGTTGCCGGCGATCAAATCAACCGTATATTGCGCGGCCCCTTTGTACGGCACGTGGTTCAGCTTGACGCCCGCGCTCGTGGCGAAGAGCTCGGTCGCGAAGTGGCCGACGGTGCCGACGCCGGGCGTGCCGTAATTGATGCCTCCTGGCCGGCTCTTCGCAAACGGGATGAAATCCTTGACGCCTTTCACCGGGAGGCTCGGATGTGCGCAGAGACAGCTCGCGCTTTTCGCAATGAGCACGATCGGCGCGAGATCGCGCAGGGTGTCGTACGGAACCTGGGCCCGCGCAGTCGGTGCGATCGTCAGCGGCCCCGGATTGCCGGCGAGCAGGGTGTAACCGTCAGGCGGGCTTTTCACGACTGCTTCGGTCCCGGGAACTCCGCCGGCGCCGGGCCGGTTATCCGCGATGAACGTCTGGCCGAACGCAGCGTTGAGTTGCTGTGCAGCCCAGCGCGCCTGATTGTCGGTTGGACCCGCTGGTGCAAACGGAATGATGATGCGCACCGGCTTTACCGGATATGCCTGTGCCGAGGAAGTCTGAGCACTGGCGGGCAGGGCTGAAAGCGCGCACATCAGTGCGAACCACGCACCGGGCTTCATAAGGGATTCCTCCGGAAAGCGCTGCGAAACGGCTTTTTGTATTGTCGGGAGAGTTTAGCGGATAGGCGACACGGCTCACAAACCGCCGCCGCTCTGCGCCGTCGTTGGTGAAGCGGACAGGAACCAAGTATCCGTCTGGTAAACTCATTCGCCCCCGCGCCGCACGTGAGCGTCCGGAATAAAAGCCTAGCCTCGAGGGAACCACATGCCTGCTGCACAGAAAAAATCTTCTTCCCAATATCGCGACATCCTGTACGAAGTGAAAGACCAGGTGGCCTGGATCACGATCAATCGCCCGCGCGTGTTGAACGCGTTTCGCGAGCAAAGCCTCGACGAGATGATTCATGCGCTCAAGTCCACGCGTGAAGATCCGTCGATCGTCTGTGCCGTCATCACCGGCGCGGGTGACAAGGCTTTTTCGGCGGGCGGAGATTTCTACGCGATGAAGCGTTTGAACTTCACCAACGCGTATATGTGGAACGATCGCATGCTCGGGCTCGCAATGACGATCCGCGGCCTGCCAGTTCCGGTGATCGCGATGGTGAACGGCTGGTGCATGGGCGGCGGTCACGAGCTCGCGTTATGGTGCGATCTCGTCATCGCTTCGGAAAATGCCGTACTTGGCCAGACCGGCGCCAAAGTCGGCGCGTGTCCAACGGTCGGCGCAACTCAGTACATACCGCGCCTGATCGGAGAGCGCCTTGCGCGCGAGATGATTTTCTGCGCGCGCAGATTCACGGCAAAAGAGGCGGCGGAAATCGGTCTCATCAACAAATCCGTACCGCAGAAGGATCTCCTGAAGGAGACCTTGAAATGGTGCGAGACCATGAAAGGCCATAGCGCGCTCACGATCCGCATGACGAAGCGCTCGCTCAATTTCGAATCCGACATGTTGTATGCGTCGTGGCAGCACGGCATGGAGCTCCTCGCCCACGTGTGGGGCTCCGACGAGGCAAAAGAAGGAATGAACGCGTTTCTGGAGGGCCGCGCGCCGGACTTCCAGAAATTCCGCATGCGCGACAAGAAAGAGCTCGAGCGCTATGTCGAAGGCTACGAGCGTGACGAGAACGCGCCGCCCGACATGCGCCGCAACGGAAACGGCAAATCCGAACCGCAAGGGACGCGGAGGACGCAAAGTAAAACCGATGGCCGTGCACGTCGTTCGCGCGGCGCACGCGATGCGCGGAAAACCGTCTAGACCCGCACCACTCTCGTTCGGCTCTTGAGTAGCCCCTTGGCGTCCTTTGCGTCCTCCGCGGTTTATTGATACATGACGACCGAGAAACATGAGCATGGCGGAGCGCTCGACGGTTTGCGCGTGCTCGATCTCACGCGTATTCTCGCCGGGCCGCTCTGCACGATGATGCTCGGCGACATGGGCGCAGACGTGATCAAGATCGAGCCCCCCGGTACGGGGGACGACACGCGCACGTGGGGCCCGCCTTTCGCGGCAGGTGAGTCGGCGTATTTCCTGGGTGTGAATCGCAACAAGCGGTCGATGACGCTCAACATGGCGGTCCCTTCCGGCCAGGAAATACTTGCGGAGCTCATCACGCAATGCGATGTGCTGGTCGAGAACTTCAAAGTCGGCACGCTCGAGAAGTGGGGTTTCGGAAACGAGTGGCTGACAGCGCATGCGCCTCGCGTCATCCGCTGCTCGATAACGGGTTATGGGGCGGTCGGCCCGAAAGCCGGCCTGCCCGGCTACGACTTCATCCTGCAGGCTGAATCGGGCCTCATGAGTATCTGCGGAGATCCGCAAGGCGATCCCATGAAGTACGGAGTCGCAATCGTGGACATCTGCACCGGCATGCTCGCCTGTAATTCGATACTCGCCGCGCTGGAGGCACGCCATCGCACCGGCAAAGGTCAGCACGTCGAAGTGTCGCTCTTCGATTCGAGCCTCGCGATGCTTGCGAACGTTGCTTCGAACTTTCTCGTGTCCGGCCGCGATGCGCGCCGCTTCGGAAACGGCCACCCGAACATCGTGCCCTATACGGCGTATCCGGTGCAGGACGGGATGATCGCGGTTGCCGTGGGAAACGACGCGCAGTTCGCGAGGTTTGCCGCGCTGCTGCATAAAGCCGAATGGGCGACGGATCCGCGTTACTCGCGAAATCCAGACCGTATCGCGAATCGCGAGACGCTCGACACCGCCATCGCCGAGGCTCTGAAGACTGCGCCTGCCGAGGCATGGCTCCAAAAGCTCGGCTCGAGCGGCATTCCGTGCGGCCGCATCAACTCGGTTGCGCAGGCGCTCAATGATCCTCATGCAGTCGCGCGCGACATGGTCCGGACGGTGCAACATCCGACGGCGGGAGACGTGAAGATGCTCGGCATTCCGTTTCGTTTCAGCGATACGCCACCGTCAGTGCGGAGTGCGCCGCCGACGCTGGGCCAGCACACGCAGGAGATTCTGCGCGACATGCTGAAGCTGTCCGAGGCGCGCATCGATGCGCTCCGTGCGGAGAAAGTCATATGATTACCGGTTTGAGTCACGTGTCGATCGTGGTCCCGGATCTCGCGGCCGCAGCGGAAAAGCTCGAGAAGATCTATGGCCTCGTCGTCGATGAGGCCAAAGTGAACGATGAACAGGGCGTGAGACTCGCGTACGTGAACCTGCCCAATGCACGCATCGAGCTGATGGAACCTGCGCGTTCCGACTCACCGGTCGCCAGGTTTCTCGAGCGAAATCCGAAAGGCGGCATCCATCATTTCTGCCTGACGGTCGACAGCGTCGACTCGACCGCTGAGGTCCTTGCGGAGCGGGGCGCTCGTGTGCTCGGAGAGGGCAAGCGGCAGCGCAACGTGCATGGCGAGCGCATCGCGTTCGTGCATCCGGCGGATTTTCTCGGCGCGCTCGTGGAGCTGGAAGAGCACCACGGTTGACCGCGCCGCGATCGCACAATACAACAGCGAGGAGGCCTGATATGAAGCGGTTCCTTCATGTCGCCGCGTGCGTCGCGGTGTGTGCCGCGACAGGCGCTTACGGCGCGCAGCTCGCGGAACAGTCTTACCCGAGCCGGCCCATACGGGTGATCGTGCCTTTTGCGCCTGGCGGTGCGACCGACATCATTGCCCGTGTGCTCGAGCCGGGGCTCACGAAACGGCTGGGCCAGCAACTGGTGGTCGACAACCGCAGCGGCGCAGCAGGCAACATTGCGGTCGAGATCGTCGCGCAGGCGCAGCCGGACGGCTACACCCTGCTGATTGGCAACATCTCGACGAACTCGATCAACCCGCTGCTTTTCGCAGGACGCATCAAAGCGAACGCGCTGAAGGACCTCGCGCCCATCACGAAGCTCGTCGCGATTCCGAACTTCATCCTCGGCAGCCCGAAGCTTCCCGCACAAACGCTGAAGGAGGCGCTTGCGTACGCCAAAGCGCGGCCGGGCCAGCTCAATTATCAGGCGCCGCTCGGTTCATATTCGCACCTCGACATGCTTGCGCTCACCGCCGCCGCGGGCGTGAAAATGGTCCATCTGCCTTCGAAAGGCGCCGGCGAAACGCTGGTAGCGATGCTCCGCGGCGACATTCACATTACTGAGTCGAACGTCGCATCGAACATCGGTGCTGTGAAAGCCGGACAGATCAAGGCGTATGCGGTGACCTCCGAGCGCCGCCTGCCGGATCTTCCCGATGTGCCGACGCTTGCCGAAGCCGGTTTTCCCGGCATCGGCAGCCTGAACTGGAACGGCCTGTTCGCGCCTGCGCGTACGCCACGCCCGATCGTCGAAAAACTTCATGCGACCGCGGTTGCAGCGATGAAGGAGCTCGACGCGGATGGCACGCTGGCAAAGCGCCAGCTCCCGGTGAGCCTCAGCGCGACTCCGGAAGAATTCGCCGCTTTCGTGCAGTCGGAAGCGAAGCGCTGGGAGAAGATCATCCGGGACAACGGCGTCAAGATCGATTAGGCATTGAAGCGTGAA